>DALZRX010000186.1:0-7484 GCA_032015805.1 Achromobacter sp. | reverse complement strand
CAACCCGAACAACACCATCCGCCTGACCGACGAACTCGAGCGTCAACTGATGCTCCAGGCTATCGAAGAACAATTCCGCCCGCATCCGATGCGAGCGATGGCTGCAGGCCTGCGCAAGCTGGCCCACGGCATCAAGGCCCTGGCTGGCAAGACGAGCGCCAAGAACGCGCATTCCGCTGCCTAAGCATGGCCCAGGCCTCTGATGGCCCAGGCCTTCGGGCCTAAAGATTTTCCCCTTGGGGGCTGCATAGCCCCTTTTATAGACCCGCCCTCACCGGCGGGTTTTTTTTATGGTGGCCGGAGAATGGAATTCCTCGGTCGCTCGAAGACGGGGCGCCTCGGGGGGGTGGCAAGCACGCGCAGCGTATACAGCATGGGGGCTCTTCAGCCGCCCCGCCGCCAAGCCGCCCGAAGGCGGGGCAGCCCCCTGAGGAGCAGCAAGCATGCGCAGCGTGCGCGCCATGGGGGCACACCGCCGCAATTTATGGATAATACCGGTCCATGACCGACGCCACCCTCGACCAGACCCCCAATCGGCTACGCCGATTTGCCTGCATGATGTACGAAGCCGTGCTGCTGTTCGGCGTCGTGTTCCTGGCGGGCTATCTGCTCGATACGCTGACCCAGAGCAAGAATGCCCTGGAGTTGCGGCCCGCGCGGCAGGCCTGGTTGTTCGTCGCGATCGGTGCCTATTTCGTGCTGTGTTGGCGCCGCCGCGGCCAGACACTGCCCATGAAGACCTGGAATATCCGGCTGGTGGACCGCCACGGCAATACCCCGACGACTGGCCTGCTCGTCCTGCGCTACATCCTCGCCTGGCCGCTGGTGCTGGCCGGCGCGGCCGTGGTCTGGGCGGCGGCGGCAGCCACCGGCTGGCCGTCCGTGGACATGTTCATCGTTGCAGCCCCCTTCACCATTTTCATCTGGTCTTGGCTCGATCCCGAGGGCCAGTTCCTGCACGACCGGATTCTCGGCACCCGCCTGCGCAACGCGCCACAGGGCAAAAACAAAAAGGCGCGTTGAACGCGGCTTGCCGCCGAACGATGGCGTCAGAGCGCACGCCGGCCGACCACGCCGTCTGACTCGCGCCAAGGCGCGGGCCATATCGGCGCCTGTTCAGACAGATGACAGGCGACCGCCCAGACAATGAGGCCCCATTTATTTTTCGGCTTCATCATCTTTATGCGCTCCTTCTTTTCCCGCCTGCCGCTGGCGCTCGCCAGCGCGCTGTTGTTCCTGCACGCAGGCGCATCCGCCCAGAACGCATCAGCCCAGCAGGAAATCGAATCGGCCACCAAGGCCGCTTTCGCCGCTGCCCGGCAAGGTCCGACCGACGTGACGCTGGGCGACCAGGCCACGCTGAATCTGCCGCGGAACATGTTCTTCGTGCCGCGTCCACAGGCCGAGCGGTTGATGCAGGCCTATGGCAACGGCAAGGATGCCTCGCTGCTGGGCGTCGTGATGCCCACGAGCGACGACGAGGACTGGGTCGTCACCGTCAATTTCGACAAGGCCGGCTACATCAAGGACGACGACGCCCGCAACTGGAACGTCGGCGAATTGCTGGACAGCCTGCGGGAAGGCACCGAAGCGTCCAACGAAGAACGCAAGAAGCGCGGGTTTCCCGAGCTGACGGTTGACGGTTGGGTGGAAGCGCCCAAGTACGACAGCAATACCCAGCGGCTGGTCTGGTCGGTCGCCGCCAAGCACAAGGGCGCCGCCGCGGAGGAAGACGCCACCGTCAACTACAACACCTATGCGCTGGGCCGCGACGGCTACATCACGCTGGACCTGATCACCGAGAAGAACCGGGTGCCCACCGACAAGGCCGCCGTGCTGGCGCTGCTGGACAACCTGCACTATGTCGAAGGCAAGCGTTACGCCGATTTCGACGCCTCGAGCGACAAGGTCGCCGAGTACGGACTGGCGGCGCTGGTGGCAGGGGTCGCCGCCAAGAAGCTCGGGCTGTTCGCGGTGATCGCGGCCTTCCTGGCCAAATTCGCCAAAGTGGGCATCCTGGCTGCGGCGGCCCTGGGCGGCGCAGTGTGGAAACGCCTGAAGGGCAAGAAAGCGACCGAGCAGTCCTGATTCGCTGGACCGGCGGTGCGCGGCGCCCGGCGTCCGCGCGCCCGTCACAACCGCGTCATGGATTCGTCACGCGCGCGTCATCGGGAGGTGGTCTCATTCTCAAGCATAACCACTGCCGACAGGGAAGCGACCGTGAACGAAATCCAACCCGCGCACTGGCGCGCCCTCTGGATTTCCGATATTCACCTGGGCACTGCCGGGTGCAAGGCGGAATTCCTGCTTGATTTCCTGGATCACAACGATTCGGACACCCTTTACCTGGTGGGCGACATCGTTGACGGCTGGCAGTTGCGCAAGCACTGGCATTGGCCCCGGGCGCACAACGACGTGATCCAACGCATCCTGCGCAAGGCGCGCAACGGCACCCGCGTGGTGTTCATCCCGGGAAACCATGATGAATTCGCCCGGGAGTTCGCCGGGTTCGCCTTTGGCGACATCGAGGTGCTGGACGAGGACGTGCACGTCACGGCCAAGGGGCTGCGCCTGCTGGTGCTTCACGGCGACCAGTTCGACGGCGTCATCCAGCACAGCCGCTGGCTGGCCCACCTGGGCGACGGGCTCTACCAGTTGGCGCTGTGGATCAACCACCACTTCAACCGGCTGCGCCACCGGCTGGGCATGCATTACTGGTCGCTGTCCCAGTACCTGAAGCACAAGGTCAAGAACGCGGTGTCGTTCATCACCGACTTCGAAGAGGCGCTGGCCGGCGAGGCCCGGCGCCGGGGCCTGGATGGCGTGGTCTGCGGCCACATCCACAAGGCCGAACTGCGCGATGTGGGCGGCATCCTGTATTGCAATGACGGCGACTGGGTGGAAAGTCTCTCGGCGCTGGCCGAAACCCACGACGGACAGCTTCAACTCCTGGATTGGGCGGTGATGCAGGCCGAACGCCAGCGCGACCCGGCCAACCGCCCGCCCCGATCGCTGACGCTGCCCGCGTTGCCCTCGGCGCTGCGCCGCCAGGGCAAATACCCGTGATAACCCGTATGCGTCCCCCATACGCAACGGGAATGTTGCAGTTCACGCCCCTCTAGGTCATGCTTGCAACTGGGTAACGGGCGTCATGGCCCGTTCGCGCTGCAACATGCTTACAACATAGGGCCATGAACGACCAATATCAGGCGCTCTACCAAACATTCCGCTGGCTGGTGCCCACTCAGTTCAACATCGCGGAAGCGTGCTGCCACCGCTGGGCATCCAGCAGTCCGGATGCGCGGCGCATCGCCATCTACTACGAGGATGAGTCCGGCAACCGCGAGGTCTGGACCTTCGCCCGCCTGGCGGAAGCCGCCAATCAACTGGCCAATGGCCTGGTGAAAATGGGCGTGGGGCGAGGCGACCGGGTGGGTGTGGTTCTGGGACAACGTCCTGAAACCGTGGTGGCCCACATGGCCATCTACAGCGTCGGCGCAGTGGTCCTGCCCCTGTCGGCCCTCTTCGGACCCGAAGCGCTGCAAAGCCGCCTCTGCGACGCCGAAGCCCGCGTCGCCATCGTCGACCACGCCTCCAGCACCAACCTGCTCGCTGTCACCGAGCACTGTCCGGCGTTGCAGCAGGTTATCGGCATCGGATTCGCGGACGAGCGCGTGCTGCCCTGGCGCAGCCTGCTGGCCCGCCAGCCGAACGAATTCAAGGCCGTGCAGACCCGCTCGTCGGATCCGGCCATCCTGCTCTACACCTCGGGCACCACCGGCGCCCCCAAGGGCGCACTGCTGCCTCACAGCGTCCTGATCGGCAATCTGCCCGGCTTCGTCGCTTCGCAAGACTGGTTCCCCAAGCCCGCGGACGTGTTCTGGTCGCCGGCCGACTGGGCCTGGACCGGCGGCATGATGGACGCGCTGCTGCCCACGCTGTACTTCGGCCACCCCATCGTCGGCACGCGCGGGCGCTTTTCGGTCGAGCGCGCCTTCGAGCTTTTGGAGCGCTACCAGGTCACCAACACGTTCCTCTTCCCCACCGCGCTGAAGATGATGATGAAGGCGGTGCCCGAACCCCGCCAGCGCTACCAGCTTGCCCTGCGCTCCATCATGAGCGCCGGTGAAAGCGTGGGCGAGACGGTGTTCGAATGGTGCAAGACCGCGTTGGGCGTAACGCCCAACGAGATGTTCGGCCAGACCGAGATGAATTATGTCGTGGGCAACAGCAACAAGCGCTGGCCCGCCAAGCCGGGTTCCATGGGCCGTCCGTATCCCGGCCACAACGTGGCGGTGCTGGACGACGACGGCGCGCCTGTCGCTCCGGGCGCCACCGGCGAGATCGCCGTCAACCGGCTCGACATCCACGGCTTTCCGGACCCGGTGATGTTCCTGGGCTACTGGCGCAATGAAGCCGCCACGCTGGCCAAGTTCAAGGGCGACTGGTGCCTGACCGGCGACCTCGCCACGGTCGACGCGGACGGTTACCTTTGGTATGCCGGCCGCGCCGATGACGTGTTCAAGTCGGCCGGCTACCGGATCGGCCCGGGCGAGATCGAAAGCTGCCTGGTCGGCCATCCCGCCGTCGCCAATGCGGCGGTCGTGCCCAAGCCGGACGCCGAGCGCGGCGCCCTGGTCAAGGCCTACGTGGTGCTGACCCCGGAATTCGCCCAGCGCGAACGCAGCGAAATAACCGAAAACCTTCAGGAGCACGTGCGCGAGCGCCTTGCGCCGTACGAATACCCCAAGGAAATCGAATACGTGGACGAACTGCCCATGACCACCACGGGCAAGATCCAGCGGCGTGTCCTGCGCCAGCGCGAAGAAGAACGCGCGCAGGCCAGCACGCCCCAGACCGACGCTGGAGCGCCCGTTGCCGCCCCGGCGCGGCAAACGGAGACCTAGGCATGGCCATCTACCAGATCAACGACCTCATTCCCCGCATCGACCCGAATGCCTACGTGGCGGACAGCGCCGACATCATCGGCAATGTCACGCTGGAAGCCGGCGTCAGCATCTGGTCGCACGTGTCGATCCGCGGCGACAACGACGCCATCCTGATCCGCGAAGGCACCAACATCCAGGAGTCCAGCGTGCTGCACGTGGATGCGGGCTGTCCCATGACCATCGGCCCGAACGTCACCGTGGGACACCAGGCCATGCTGCATGGCTGCACCATCCATGAAGGTGCCCTGGTCGGCATTCAGGCCATCGTCCTGAACAACGCCGTCATCGGCCGCAACTGCCTGATCGGCGCTGGCGCGATCATCCCGGAAGACCGGATCATTCCGGACAATTCGCTGGTCATCGGCATCGGCAAGATCGTCCGGCAGCTCTCGGACGAGGAAATCGCCAATCTGAACAAGAACACCGCCCACTACGTGGCGCGCGGCCAACAGTACAAGACGGCCCTGAAACGGCTGGCCTGACGGCCCGCCTTGCCACCCCGGGAAACCGCCCCAACCCCTGCTGCCAACAGGGGGAATACCCCGCCCCGATCGGCTAACATTCCGCTATGACCGATCAGCTCAAAAAATACCTTACCGAAGACCGCAGCGTCCGCGTCCAAGCGGTGCGCCTGTCTGACACCTGGAAGGCCGTCCAGGCCAACCACGACTACCCGCCTGTCATCACCGACCTGCTGGGTGAACTGGTGGCGGCTTCCACCCTGCTCGCCGCCAACATCAAGTTCGATGGCTCGCTGGTGCTTCAGATCCAGGGTGACGGCCCCATCGCCCTGCTGGTGGTGGAATGCCGCTCCGACCTCAGCCTGCGCGCCACCGTCAAGATGCGCGAGGGCCACGAAGTGCCCAGCGTCGGCGACATGCAAAGCCTGCTGAATCCCGGCGGCAACGGGCGCTTCATCGTTGTGCTGGACCCGCAGCGCAAGCTGCCGGGCCAGCAGGCCTACCAGGGCATCGTGCCGCTCGAGGGCGAGACGGTCGCCGAAGCCCTGCAACACTACATGAAGGCCTCCGAGCAGCTCGATACGCGCCTATGGCTGTCGGCCAACGCCGACCACGCCGCCGGCATGCTGGTCCAGCGCCTGCCGCACCACGGCGGCGGGGAAACCGACCGCGCCCTGACCGAACAGGTGGCAGCCGAAACCTGGGACCGCATCAACGCCCTGGCCGGCACGCTCAAGCGTGACGAAATCCTGGCCACCGACGTCGACACCCTGATTCACCGCCTGTTTTGGGAAGAAACGCTTATTGCATTCGACCCGCAACCGGTAAGCTGGCACTGTCCCTGCACCCGCGAGCGCGTAGCCAACATGCTGCGTTCGCTGGGCGAGGAAGAGGTCAACAGCATCCTGGCCGAACGCGGGCAAGTGGATGTGTCCTGCGATTTCTGCGGCAAGCCCTACGAGTTCGATACCGTCGACTGCGCCGCCCTGTTTTCGGCAAACCAGCCGGCCAACGGAGAAGAACCGCCCACCGTGCATTGATGCGTCCCGGCGGCAAGCCCGCCGGATCGTTTTCGTCACACCGGATTGTCCTCATCGACGGGCGGTCATGGGTGCGCCAGACTGCGCAGCCATGACCGCCCTTATATTTTTCTGCGATTTTCGCGTTGCCGGCCGGCAGCACGGTGCGGCCGCCATCGAGTTCGCCGTGGCAGGCGCCATCGTGCTGCTCGTCGGCCTGCTGTCGGTTGAAGCCGCTCGTTGGCACGGCGCGCGCCAGATCGCGCACCTGGCCCTGATGGAAGCGGCGCGCGCCGGCGCCACGAATCACGGCGATCCGTCCCGAATGCGAACCGCCTTCCTGGAGGCCCTGCTGCCACTGCATGCGGATGCGGACGGCCAGCCGGGCGCCTGGCGGCGGCTGGACCGCACGATGGCCGACATGAAGACGTTGATGGGGGCGCCGCCCTGGCGCCTCGAAGTCCTGCTGCCGGACGATCAGTCGTTTCGCCAGCACGGGCGCCCAGGATTGAGCGTGGCTGCCGCGCCGGACCTGCGAACCATCGACAACGGCTTTCAGGATCTCCAACATGCGCGCCGCCCGCCTCGCCCGGGCGGCCAGGACATCTTCCTGGCCAACACGCTCAGGCTCCGGCTGACCTATCTGCACAAACCCCTGCTGCCGCCGTTGCGGGCGCTACTGACCGTGCTGGGACGACAGGACGGCAGTTACACCGGCCACGCGCTGGCCAAGGGGCTGTTGCCCCTAGAAGTTGAGCTTGAACAGGAAATGCACTCGCATCCGGTGGACTGGGCGCAGAGGCGGCCTCATCCGGAAGGCGTGGTCTACGGGGATTGCCGGCGGATGCAGTGCGATTCGCGGTAGCCCAGGGCCCCGACCGGCCCGTGTGGGCAATCGCGGACGTCACGTTCGAGAGACAGGTTCGCCGATCCCGAGCGTCAACGCCCGGACAACACGCCGCCCGCAAAAATGCCGCCAGGCATCAATGCCGGGCGGCGGAATTCGACGTGCTGGCGCCGGACGCGGCGGCGGGCCTGGCCGGCGTTGCGGACGC
>DALZRX010000185.1:0-7484 GCA_032015805.1 Achromobacter sp. | reverse complement strand
TTCACGTAAGGCGAGCCCAGCAGCCGCCGGACGTCGCGCCAGCCGTCATTGGCCAGCCGCAGGGCCGGCTCCAGCGCGGCCATGTCGCGCTCGGGCTCGGCCGAGGCGTGAATCTGTGCGATGACGCCGCGCAGGCGCGCGGTGGCGTCCTGCGGTGCGGCGCCGGTGTCAGCCCGGCGGCTTTCAATAGCCGTATCAACCATGACGCAGCCCCCTCAACAAAGCCATCGCCACCCGTGCGATGAACATGAGCACAAAACCCAGCGCCAGCGCCTGCAACAGCAGGATGCCGGTGCGCGGGCTGCTGGGCCGGTCCGTGGGAACCGGCTGCGCGATGATGGACAGATACCGCTGCAGCCGCAGCGCGTCCGTCATCGCCTGCTGGTAAGACTGCTGCGCCAGCGTCAGGTTCGAATCCGCAAACACCTGGGCGTTGCGCAGCGCCTCGTAATCCTTCAATTGCTTCGCTTCCGTGTTGCCGTCGCCGCTCAGACGCTGGCGTACCGACGCGAGCCGCTTTTTCAGGGCCGCAACCTGCATCTGGGCAGGCTTGAGCATGAAATGGTCCTTGTTGCCCAGCGCCCGGATCTTGTCCAGGTTGATCTGCGCGCTACTCAGTTCGCCTTCAAGCTGGCTGGACAGGTTGAGCAGCATCGAGACCGTCGCGCTCGGGTCGATGTTTCCGTGCTTCGTGCGCCATGTGGTCAGCGCATCCCGAGCCGCCAGCGCCTTCTCCTCGGCAAACTTCATCGACTCCTCGCTCACCTTCAGCTTGTCGGCCACGCCCTTCTCGTTCATCGAACTGACAAATTGCTCGGCCAGGCCGATCAACTCCTTGGACAGCGTGGCCGCGTCTTCCGACGAGAACGCGCTGACCCGCAGCACATCGATCTGCTCCAGTGCATTGAAGGAGACGTGCACCGACGCCTGATAGGCGCGATACAGATCGTCTTCGCTGGAATCCTCGGCCAGCCGGTTGAGCGGGTCCAGACCTTCGTTCATCAGATAGCGCCGCAGGCCGACCTTTTTGTCCAGTTGCTGCATGCTGTCGCGCGACTTCAGGAAGTCGGCGACGGCCCAGCCGTCAACGAAACCGCCCAGCATGCCGCCCGAGTTGCCCGTGGTAAGCAGGCTGGCCGCCGCGCCGCCGCCCCCCTGCTGGCCGGATGCCGACTGCACGAAGAACCGCGACTCTGCCTCATAGCGCGGCGTGGCGACGAAGGACAGATAGACCAGCGCAAGCACGACCGGCGCAATGACGATCAGCGCGTTGATCCAGCGATGGCGGCGGCGTTCGCGCAGCGCCGACTGCCGCTCGCGGCGGCGGCGTTCGATCTCGGATCCGCCTTCAGAACCCGAGCTGGCCTTCGTCGAAGCCGCCTCCGAGGACGTCGTCGCCTGTGCCGGAGTCGCTCCGAGATCGTCGCGGGGGATACCTGCGGAGGCACTGGTCGAGGTCGTCGTCGATGCTGAGCGCGCTTCGTTCATAGATCAAGCCTTTGAAGCAATAGTCCGCCAACTGATTCTGGCGATAACTGGAAAAAATGAGTGTCCGGCCAACCAGCCGCTCTTCGAACAGAGCCAGCCAAAGCCGGGTGAAACGGCAAGGTTCGAAGGGGATGCTCCCTTCGATCACGTACACATCGAACGCGGGCGCCAGCGCCAGCGCGAACGAAAACTCCTGCCGCACATAGAGCGGCCAATGCTCCATGGGCTTGGCCAGCATCTTGGGATCGCTGATCAGGTCCGCGACCAGTTCGTACGTTGCGCCGGGGTCGATCTCGTACATCTCGCTGACGAAATCGATCATGGAGAGGCCGCTGGCCTTGCCCCGGATGAAACCTTGCCGGCCGATCGCCCACGAGACGTTGCCGTCGTGCTTGACGAAGCCCTGCCGCGGCGGCCGCAGGCAGCACAGCACGTCGACAAGCTGACGGTGCATTTCCGGCGCGGGCGAGAGCAAGGCGTATCGCCCGGCCGGAATGTCGAGCGTGGCGTTCGCCAGCAGCGGCTGCCTGCTGCCGAAGGAATAGGGTTCGTCGGTTACGCCATTGAGATGGATCATTTGTCTACCTCACATCGGCTGGACATTGGGACGCGCCAGGCGCTCTGCCACCAAGGCAATCACCATCATGAACACCAGCGAGGTCAGGAAATAACCCAGGCTGGCGTCGTGCGACTGGTACGCCTGAAAGTACGCCGAGCGCAACAGTTGCATGCCGTGCGCAAGCGGCGACCAGAGCAGCCAGGGGCGCAGTTGCTCCGGAAACTGCTCAGACACGAAAAAGACGGCCGCGAAGATCTGCAGAAAGCGTTCGATGATGGGCGCCAGCCGTAGAAAGAAGTGCCAGTACGTCGCGATCGATCCGAACAGCACACCCATCGCCGCGCCCGCCACGCCCATCAGCACGACAAAGGTGATGAATCCGGCCCAACTCTTGGGCAGCGTGATGAGACCGATCGCGTGGCCCGCGGTGATCAGCACCGCGAACACCACCAGGTACACCGACACATAGATCATGGCCTGCACCAGCGCGCACATCAGCGGTGAGACACCCTGAAAATTCAACAGGCCGCGCGCCGAGACATAGGCCGTACTGCTCCGGAAGGCGATCTGGCGGAACATGATCCAGGTCGTCGCGCCCAGCAGCGAGAACGTTTGCACATCCATGCCCAGGATGTAGTGCGTACCCATCAGGATGTACAGCGACGAAATCAGCGTCAGCAGCACCACCGGGCCGACCAGGGCCCACACCAGCGCGATACGGCTCTCGCCATGCATCACGCGCAACTGATAGATGAACATCGCCATCAGCGTGCGGCCGATCGGCCGATGACCGGCCGTATCCTGCGAGTGCCCCTCGTGCAGGGAGCGCAGCCGGTCGCGCAGGATCGCCAGGTCGCCCGTTTCGCTCTGCGAAACCTCGATCTCCAGCGCGATGTCGTTGCGCGATGCATGGCGACGCGCTTCGCGCGCCTCGTCCTGCTTGCGGCGCTCCACGCGGCGCGCATGCGCGGCAGCCAGGCGTTCGTCCTCGGCCACCAACTTGGCCGGCACGTACCCCGGCGCAAACACCTCGACACCCGCGCGGATGTCCTGCTCCAGCAGGCGCACGATGATGCGCAGGCGCCGCCGGGAGAAATCAGCAAGCGTCTCGTCGACCTGGCCGCGCGTAATTTCCGCGTCCAGCTCCGCCTGCACGGCCTCGTACACCGTCCGCCGGGCCGCCACGGAATCGTGCGGCTCGCCCTGCAGACGGGCCAGCAACGGTTTGAACAGCACGGCTGGCGGGGCCTTGGCCTCGAACAGCGCGGCCGGATCCAAGCGCCAGTTGTCGACGCCGGACCCCACCGTGTAGTTGCTTCCCTTGCGGCGCGACCGCCAGCCCTTTATCCGATCCTCGTTACTCATGGACGCGCTATTGCGTAACGCCGGTCGAGCTGCCGCCAGAATCGCTGTCGATGGCTCGCGTGGCGCTGAAGCCGGCGCTCATCGTGACGCGGAAGGCCGACAACACCTTCTGCACCTGGGTGAACGGCGCGTCCGAGATATAGATGGCTTGCCCTTCGTGCACCGTGAACTCGCGTGCCAGCGCCACCTGCTCCGGACGCGTCAGGTCGAACTGGTAGACGACCGGCAGCAGGTCGGGCTTGCCTTCGGCCCCGGCCATCGCGGGCGTGAACAGGAACACCGAGCGCGGATCCGCCAGCTTGTCGTCCAGGCCGCGCGAGTCCGCCAGCGCGTCCAGCACGCTGTAGTTGCGCTTGCTGATCGCCACCCGGCCTTGCTGGCCGGCCGCGCCCAGCACGGTCAGGAATTCCTTGGAATCGTAGGCGGTGATGACATCACCCGAGCGCAGCATGATGTCGTTGTTCTGGTTGCGGTAGATATCCGACAGCCGTACCGACGCCACCTGGTTGTCGCGACGCAGGCTGATGATGAGCTGCTCCGGGTTCGTCTGCACCGGCGCGGCCTGCGCCAGCGCACTGCTCAGGCGCTGGGCGGTCTGCGTGATCGGATACATGCCCGGCTTGGTCAGGTTGCCCTGCACCGTCACCATCTGCCCGCGCGCGTCGGCCGCGCGCGTGACGCTGACGTCCGCGCCGACCACGAGCTTGCTCAAGCGCGCCACGATGGCGTCATGCAATTGCCCCAGCGTCGTGCCCTCGGCGCGGAACTTGCCGATGATCGGGAACGTGACATTGCCGGAACGGTCGATCTCCTGGTTGCCCAGGTCGCTTACGCCGGACGGATCCGCGGCGAACACGCCAAGTCCGCCGCGTTCCCACACGCGCACGTTGATGCCGTCGCCCGGAACGAGCTTGTCGAATCCCGCCTGCGTGAGATCGCGGTAGCGCACGGGAAAATCGGCCACTTCGGGCACCCTGCTCTTTTGCGCGAGTTCGCGCGACACGGGCACCACGATGACATCCTTGTCATCGTGTGCGCCGGTCATCTCGTTGAGCATCGGGCCGGACCGTGGGAGCTGGCAACCCGTGAGTGTCAGCGCTGCGAGCAGCAGCATGGCAAGCGTCGCGTGTCGCCGCGCGCCCAGGGCCGGGACTTTCATTTGCATAGGATCCTTCAGCTTCAACACTTTAATAAAGAGCAACTGCGTGTCACGCCAGCATCAGACGCTTGGGCGCAACGTCGATGCGCTCGTCGTTCTCGGACTCGGTCATGGCGGGCATGCAGATGCTCATGAACTTGGTGAGCATCGCGTCAAGCGAGAACAGCTTCTGCGCCCGCTGGCGGCTGTATGTCCGCAGATCCGCATTGCTGCGCATCTGGTCCACCATGTTCAAGACCTTCTCGCACGCTTCGTGCATGTCCGGATGGTCCACGTCGTCGAGCAGATGGCCCGTCTCGTTCTCGACGAAGCACTCTTCCGCCCCGCCGGCCGGCGTGGAAATCACCGGAACGCCAAGCAACTGCGCCTCGATGAGAACGTTCGGCAGACCCTCGTAGCGCGACAGCAGCACACTGGCGTCCATCTGGGAATACCAATAGCCCACGTGGTTCGACAAGCCCACCAGCAACAACCGGTCGAGCACATCGTGCTCTTCTGCCAGCGCTTCAATGTTCTCGCGCAGGCGCCCGTCTCCCACGAGGAAAAAGCGCGCCTGCGGCCGCTCCTTCAGGTAAAGCGCCGCCAACTTGATGAAGAGTTGCGGACGCTTGTCCGGCTCCAGGCGGAACACGCCGCCAATCGTTTCCGTGGCGTCCGCGGTGCGCGCGTGGAAGGCTTCCCACTTTTCCTTGTCGGCGTCCGAGGCATCGGTCGCCAGGTCGGGCACGCCGTTGTACAGGATGTGGAACCGCTCCATCGGGAGGTCCAGCCACGCGGCATACGCTTCCGCGGCCTTGCGGCTGTTGCTGACGAACACCACGCCCGGCACCTGGGCCAGGGCCTGGAACAGCTCGGGATACTCTTCGCGGAAACGGTCCTTGCGGATGTTCGGCGGCAGGCCGCGGAACACCAGGTGGATCGTCGGCGTGCCGGCCAGGAGCGCCGCCAGGGCGCCAAAGAGGCACGTGCCGTCTTGCCACAGACTCACCACGTCGAACCGGTTGGCGCGCAATACCGGCGCCAGCCGCGTCACGCCGTAGTGCACGGGCGGGGGCAGTTGCTCCAGCAGGCGGCCGAGGTTGCCTTCGGGTACGGACTGGTGCGCCACCGAGATCGCCGGCAGGCGGTTGATCTCCGTGACCGGAATCTGCGCCTTGATGAGCACCGGCAGGAAGAAGTCGTCCTGCTTCTTGGGCGACCCGGAAGGCTCGGTGTGCTGCTTGACCAGCACCTCGACCTTCTTGGGCCGCATGAGGATGTCGGGCGGCTGCTGGTCGGGCGAGGCGGCCAGACGGGTCAGTTCGCCGGCCAGGCGGGTCAGCTGGCGCTCGGCGCCGCCGGGTCCCAGGCTGCCGGTCACCAGCGCCACTGAGACGGGATTGTCCGGCGTGTTCTCGGCGATCTTGCGGTTGCGAAAGTGAAGGATCGCGTGCTTCATCGACACGATCCGCACGTCCTTGCCCGCCAGGGACTCTTCCGATTCGAAGCGCTGATAGAACGCGTAGTCGCTGGCCAGTCCCTCGGCCAGTTCGGCCGCCTTGCTGCCGGGCGTCAGGTGCTTGGCCACGGGTGCGATGGCATCCCATGCGTCGGCCAGCAGGCCACGCTTGCGCAGGCGCTTGGCGAACTCCACGCGCATGTTGCGATCCGTGTGCTGCGAGATCAGACGCCGGAACAGCGCATCGGACTGCTCGTGCGCGCGGATGTCGCTCAGCAGCTTCGCCCGGGAGAACAGGCGGTCCGGATTCGGCGAATCGGCCGGCAGGTGGCGGTCGACCAGCGCCATGGCTTCGTCAAGATGCCGTTCCTTCACCAGCCGCGTGGCGCAATAGCGCACGATCTGCAGGTCTTCCGGGCATTCCTGCAGCAGGGTCGCCCACTGCTCGGCCATGCCCTCGTTCAGGCCGGCCGACTCCTGCAGGCGAAGCAGGAGGAAACGGACCTTCGAGTCCTCCATGTGTTCGCGAGCGAGCGCCTTTGCACGTGCCAGGTTGTCCTGAGCGACTTGAACCCGCCCCGATGCCGCAACGATTTCCTCCAACTGCGCTTGAACTTGCTGAAGATCGGACTTGGCGTCCACTCGTTCGGTAATCAGTGGCGGATTCATGCTGCCTTTCTCCGGTTGATCTTGTCGATCCACACCAGGCAGCGTTCGATGTAATGGTCATACTGCGCCGGGTTCTCGGAACGCTCCTGCAGCTTCTTCCAGTACGGCAGAGCCTGTTCGAAACGGTGCAGACGCATGGCGCCGACCGCGGCCAGGCGCAGGCCGATGGGATCGTCCGGCACAAGCGACACGATGCGTTCGCCAAGCGCCAGGCGTTCGGTGGTGCTGGACGGTTCCAGGCCCCGCGCCTCGGCATACAGATAGGCCAGGATGCGGCGCTTTTCGTGATCCACTTCCGGCATGCCGGGCCACGACTGCGCCACGCGGTCCAGGAGCTTCCAGGCGGCCTGATGGTCGCCACCCGCCAGGATCTCGCGAGCGCCGCGGATGGCGCGCGGTCCCAGCCTGCCGAGCTGGCGCTCGGCCTCGTCCTTGGCGCTCTGGTCGGCGCCAGAGTGGGCAAGCACGCCCTTGTATGCGTCGATGGCTTCACCAAACCAGCCGCCATTGAAGGCCACGCGCGCAAAGTGCAGCTTGGCGCTGAACGGCGCGGTATCGCCCGTGGCGGCCACTTCCAGATGGCGCATCGCCGTCTTCTTGTCGCCCAGTGCGTCGGCCGCGCGGCCACGCATGGCGTGCAGTTCGGGGAAGTCCACGTTGGTGTCGATGGCCAGATTGGTCAGGTCGATCACTTCCTTGTGATTGCCGGCCACCAGCGCGGCACGCACACCCAGGCGCATGGCGCGTTCGAACGCGCGTTGCGCCCGCGCGCCGGCCAGTGCGTCGGGGTTGAGCAACCGGTGCGC
>DALZRX010000184.1:0-7580 GCA_032015805.1 Achromobacter sp. | reverse complement strand
TGGCCCGCCGTGCGGCGCGTCAGCGCGTGGACCGTCGTGGGATTGGCGCTGGCCGGCACCCTGGCGGGCTTCTACAACGCCCGGCGCCGCGCGCGCGTGGTCGACGTGGACGTGCCGATCACCGGCCTGCCGCAAGACCTGGACGGCTTCACCATCGTGCAGATCAGCGACATCCATGTCGGTCCAACGATCAAGCGCCGCTACGTTCAGGCCATCGTCGATGCGGTCAACGAACAGTTGCCCGACATGATCGCCATCACGGGCGACGTCGTGGATGGCAGCGTGGAGCAGCTCGCCGCGCAGGCCCGGCCGCTTGGCGACCTGCGCGCGACCTTCGGTGTGTACCTCGTCACCGGCAACCATGAATACTATTCGGGCGCCACGCCGTGGATTGCGGAATTCCGCCGCCTCGGCCTGCGGGTGCTGCTGAACGAGCATGTCGTGATCCATCCTTCGGGCCTGCCCGTCGTGGTGGCGGGCGTCACGGACTTCAGCGCCGGCGCGTTTGATCCGCAGCAGCGCAGCAATCCCAAGGCGGCGCTGGCCGGCGCGCCCGCCGACGCCTTTCCGCGTATCCTGCTCGCCCACCAGCCGCGCAGCGCGGCCGCAGCCGAACCGGCCGGCTACACGCTGCAGCTTTCCGGCCACACGCATGGCGGGCAGTTCTTTCCGTGGGGATTCTTCGTGCGGTTCCAGCAACCGTTCACGGCCGGGCTGCATCGACTGGGAAAGATGTGGGTCTACACGAGCCGTGGCACCGGCTATTGGGGACCGCCAAAGCGGCTGTGGGCGCCGTCGGAGATCACGCGGCTGCGTCTGCGCGCCGCGCCCACCCGTTGATCCCGAACCGCTCAGGCGGCCTCGGGCAGTGGCCCGCGCTCCAGGTAGCTGGTCAGGGCGATGTCGCTGGTGGTGTTGGTGATGCCTTCGATCTGGTGGATGCGCGCCAGCAGCAGTTCCAGCGCCTGGGTGTCGCGCACGCGTACCTTCAGTAGCATGGCGCTCTTGCCCGTGATGGTGTGGATCTCCTCGACCTCGTTCAGCTCGGCCAGGCCCAGCACCTGCTGCGTGATCGTCCAGTTGTTGGTGTCCACATGCACAAAGGCCAGCAGCGGCCGGCCCATCTTCGCGCCGTCCAGCTTGGCGGCGATGCCCTTGATCAGGCCGTCGCGCTTGAGCCGCTTGACCCGCTCGTGCACCGCGGGCGCCGACAGGTTGAGCGCCTTGCCCAGATCCGCGTAGCTGGGCGTGGCGTCTTCGGCCAGCAGCGTCAAAAGTTTGCGGTCGCGGTCATCGAGGTCGGACATTGGGATCAGTTCGGACCGGATCGCGGGCGAACTTTAATGAGATAAGGGTTGATCGGGGGAAAACCCTTATTTTATTCCGATTGCTGCCCCGGTTGCCCCTACCAAGGGAAAGAAATCAGGTCGCCGTACAGACGCTTGAGCGTGGCCTTCACTTCAGGCGAGTTCTGATAGATGGCGATGAATTTCAAGAGGCGCGGATCCTGCGCCTTTTCCGGCGTGGCAACCCAGCGGATGGCGTAGCGCCGGATGCTGTCCGGATCCGTGTTGTCGAAGGCCAGTCCATCCTTTTCGTTCAAACCCGCCTGCTTGGCGAACGTCGTGTAAGTCACCGATGCCGTCACATCGTCAAACGTGCGGGCCGATTGCGAGCCCTCGATCTGCACGAACCTGAGCTTCTTCGGGTTGGTCACCACATCCTGCAGGCTGGCCTGGTGCGCGACGCCCGGCTTGAGCGTGATGAGCCCCATCGACTGCAACAGCAACAAGGCGCGGCCGGTGTTGACCGGGTCGTTTGGCACCGCGATCGTGGCGCCGTCGGGCACCGGGTCGCCCTTCTTCAGCTTTTTGGAAAAAAGCCCGATGGTCGTCGAGTACCCATACGCGATGGGCTGCAGATTGGCGCCGCGCCGCTGATTGAAGAGTTCAAGAAAAGGCGCGTGCTGGAAGAAGTTGGCGTCCACCGAGCCGTCGGCCACGGCGATGTTGGGCAGCACCCAGTCGTTGAATTCAACCAGCTTGACGTCCAATCCTTCTTTCTTGGCCTGGGCGATCGCCAGTTCGGTCGCCTCGTTGGCCACGCTGGCGATCACGCCGATGCGCAATGGCTGGTCCTGCGCGGCTGCCGGCGCCGCAGCCGCCAATCCCAGCACCGCCACAGCGGCCCCACGGGTCAGTTTCTCAAGCAATTGGTGCACAAGCATGTCGGCCATCCACGGAATCGGAGCGCCAGACGGCGTCCGGCAAAGCCGATATTGTGCAGCACCGCGGTGGCCAGCCACGGAAAGGCCTTTGTCATGCAATGGCAATGCCAAGCCGCGCCGGTGGCGCTAAGATGGCCGCAGTACGCCCTTGGGAGACGCTCATGAGTGCGGTGATGACCCCCCAGCCCGGCCCGCAGTCCGCTGCCAGCCGCCGTGACCACATCGAACAACAGCTAGGCGCGCACAACTACCATCCGCTGGATGTCGTGCTCACGCGCGGCAGCGGCGTGTGGGTCTACGACGTGGACGGCCGCAAGTATCTCGACTGCCTGGCTGCCTATTCCGCCGTCAACCAGGGCCACTGCCACCCACGCATCCTGGCCGCCATGACAGAGCAGGCGCAAAAGCTCACGCTCACGTCACGCGCCTTCCGCCATGACCAGATGGCAGGGTTTTACGAAGACCTGGCGCGCCTGACCGGCGCGCACAAGATCCTGCCCATGAACAGTGGCGCCGAGGCCGTGGAAACCGCCATCAAGGCCGTGCGCAAGTGGGGCTACGAGGTGCGCGGCGTGCCCGAGGGAGAGGCTGAGATCATTGTCTGCGCCGACAATTTCCATGGACGCACACTGGGCATCGTGGGCTTTTCCACCGACCCGGATGCCTATGGCCACTACGGCCCGTTTGCGCCCGGCTTCAAGATCGTGCCCTTCGGTGACTTCGACGCCTTCGATGCCGCCATCACCGCGCGCACGGTCGCCTTCCTGGTGGAACCGATCCAGGGCGAAGCCGGCGTCGTGCTGCCGCCGCCCGGTTACTTCAGCCGGGTGCGTCAGCGCTGCACGGAGAAAGGCATCACGCTGATCCTGGACGAGATCCAGACCGGCCTGGGGCGCACGGGCAAGCTGCTCGCCGAGGAACATGAAGGCATCGAAGCCGATGTCACGCTCATCGGCAAGGCGCTGTCGGGCGGCTTCTATCCGGTATCAGCCGTCCTGTCCAACGCGGATGTGCTGGGCGTGTTCCAGCCCGGACAGCACGGCAGCACGTTCGGCGGCAACCCGCTGGCGTGCGCCATCGCGCGCGCCGCGCTGCAGGTGTTGACCGAGGAAGGCATGATCGAAAACGCGGCCACGGTCGGCGCGCATTTCCTGGCGCGCCTTTCCACCCTGCCCGGACCCGTGCGCGAAGTCCGCGGGCGCGGCTTGATGCTGGCTGTCGAACTGGAGCCGGACGCTGGCGGCGCCCGTCTCTGGTGCGAGCGCCTGCAGGCGCGCGGCTTGCTGGTCAAGGACACCCATGGACATACCCTGCGCCTGTCGCCGCCCCTCATCGTCACGCGCGACGAGGTCGACTGGGCCTGCGACCAACTGGCGGCGGTGCTGTCAGGCGCCTGATGCCGACGCACGCGACAGGCTTTGAACCGCAACACGGAGAACGCGAATTGACCCACACCCCTTCCCTGCCCACGCAAGTCACCCTTATCGGCGCACCGACGGACATTGGCGCCGGCGCGCGCGGCGCCTCGATGGGTCCTGAAGCGTTGCGCGTCGCGGACCTGGGACCGGTCATCGAGGCCCAGGGTTTTCAGGTGCGCGATCGGGGCAACCTGTACGGCCCCTCCAACCCGTGGCAACCGCCTGTCGACGGTTACCGGCATCTGGCGGAAGTGACCGCGTGGAACCAGGCCGTGCACGACGCGGTATACGAAGAGCTCAGCCAAGGGCGCCTGCCCGTGTTGCTGGGCGGCGACCACAGCCTGGGGATCGGCTCGGTCAGTGCCGTCGCGCGCCATTGCCGCGCCACTGGGAAGAAACTGCGCATCCTGTGGCTGGATGCGCACGCCGACTTCAACACCAACGCCCTGACGCCCACCGGCAATCTGCACGGCATGCCCGTGGCGTGCCTGTGCGGCAACGGCCCGGCGCCGCTGACGGGCATGTCCGGCGAGTGTCCGGACATCGCGCCGTCGTGCGTCCGCCAGATCGGCATTCGCAGCGTCGACCCGGGCGAAAAGCGCCTGCTTCACGACGCCGGGCTCGAAGTGTTCGACATGCGCTACCTGGACGAAATGGGCATGCGCTCGACGATGCAGGCCGCGCTGGCCGGTCTGGATGACGATACCCATCTGCACGTGAGCTTTGACGTGGACTTCCTTGATCCCGAAATCGCGCCAGGCGTGGGCACCACGGTGCTGGGCGGCCCCACCTATCGCGAGGCCCAACTGTGCATGGAAATGATTGCAGACACCGGCCTGATGCGATCGCTTGACGTGGTGGAACTGAATCCGGCGCTCGACGTGCGCAATCGCACGGCAGAGCTGGCCGTGGACCTGATCGAAAGCCTGTTCGGAAAATCCACGCTGGTGCGCCGGGATACGTGATTGCCGCGCGGCGGTCGCCAACGCGCCGTGCGCATTTAAACAGGTCAACCCTCGCGATCGCGCCGGATCGCTTGCGCCGCATCTTGCAGATGCGCAAGGTTTTCGTCGCGCCGCGCCCCCATGCGCGGCGTCGGTCCCGCCATGCACAGCGCATACCATTCCCCGCCCAGATCCAGCGCGACGGCCAGGCCGGTCAGGTCGGCAACGCTCTCTCCGACATTTGAAGCCCAGCCCTGCCCGGCGGCCAGGTCCACCTCGGCAAGCAGGGCCTCGCGCGACGTGAGCGTGCGGTCCGTGTAGCGGGTGTACTGCGCCGACGCCAGCACGTGCTCGCGCTCGGCAACCGGCAGTCGTGCCAGGATGGCCTTGGCGACGGAACTGGTGTGCAGCGGCCGGCGCTCACCCGGCCGCGCCGCGTAATGCACGGGCTGGGTCGACTCCACGACGTCCAGGAACAGCACGGCGCCATCCTGGATCTTGCCCAACATGACCGTCTCATTGGCTGCATCGCGCAGCGCGGACAGACGCGGACGCACCAGCTCCAGCCAAGGATCGCCCGTCAGGATCTGCGCGGCCAGTCCGTGCAGCTTGGCAGTGGGGTAGTAGCCCGCGCGGCGGCGGACCTCGTATAGATAACCGCGAGCGACCAGCGTGCGCACCAGCGCCAGACAGCTGGACATCGGCGCACCCAGGCCCTGGGCCAGTTCAGTCAGCGGCATCGGCCGTCGGGTCTGCGCAAACAGTTCAAGCACTTCCAGCGTGCGAGCGACTAGCTTCACTTCCACGGCGTCGGCCCTCCTTCTTGCACTGGTTTCCGTACCCGGACTAGGGTGTTCCACCGTGTTGACTTTTCATGTACGGGTACCTAAATTCTTGCACAGGAATTTACATTCACCAATATGAAATAAATTTCCGCCGGCTGGAGCACCGGCACCGCCTTCCCGAGTTACCGCGTCATCCATAACGTTCAATAAAACGGCCCGCTCAGGGCTGGGAGACAGACAGATGCGTATCAAACCCGTGTTGGCGGCCCTGGCCGCCGCCCTCGCCGCATGCGCGGCACAAGCCCAGTCCGATGTCGTGCGCCTGGGTGTGTCCAACGACCGTTCGGGCATCTATTCCGACCTGGGCGGTCTGGGATCCGAAATGGCCGTGCGCATGGCCGTCGAGGATTTTGGCGGCAAGGTGGCCGGCAAGACCGTGGAGGTCGTGGGCGCGGATAACCAGAACAAGGCCGACGTGGCGTCCGCCCTGGTGCGCCGCTGGTTCGATACCCAGAACCTGGTGGCGGTGGTCGATGGCGGCGCCAGCTCGGCCGGACTGGCCGCCCAGGGCGTGGCGCGCGAAAAAGGCGGCACCGCGCTGATCAGCGGCGGCTTTGCAGGCGACTTCAGCGGCAAGCAGTGCAGCAACCTCAGCACCCAGTGGGCGCCGGACACCTACGCCCTGGCCAACGCGGTGGTCAAGAGCGTCGTCGAAAGCGGCGGCAAGAGCTGGTATTTCATCACCACCGATTACGTGTTCGGCAAATCGCTGGAAAGCAATGCGTCGCGCTTTGTCCAGGGCGCGGGCGGCAAGGTCGTGGGCAGCACGCGCCATCCCCTGGGCGCCCTGGATTTCGCGTCGTTCCTCATCCAGGCGCAGTCCTCCAAGGCCGATGTCGTCGGCCTGGCCAGCGCCGGTGGCGACCTGGTCAACCTCATCAAGCAGGCGCAGGAGTTCGGCCTGGCGGGCGGCAAGCAGCGCATGCTGACGTTTCTTACCTTCATCAACGACGTGCACGCCATGGGCCTGCCCGTCGCGCAGGGGCTCACCTTCCCCACCGGCTTCTACTGGGACGCCGACGAGGACACCCGCGCCTGGACGCAGCGCTGGCAGAAGAAAACGGGATTCACCCGTGCGCCATCGATCGTGCAGGCGCTGAGCTACGTGGCCACCACGCACTATCTGCAGGCCGCCCAGGCCGCAGGCACGTTCGAAGGCGCGGCGGTCAACCAGAAGATGCGGGAATTGCCCATCACGACCAAACTGATCAAGAATGCCCGGGTGCGCCCCGAAGACGGTCGCGTCGTCATGGACCTGTACCTGGTCGAGGTAAAGAAGCCTGCCGAATCCAAGTATCCGGGCGACTACTACCGCATCCTGTCCACGGTGCCCGGCGACAAGGTATTCGTGTCGCTCGCCGACAGCGAATGCCCCTTGGTCAAGAAATAGATCACGCCTGCCGTGCCGGACCCGCGTCTGGCCGCAGGACGTAGCAAACCCACGAAGGAGACATCCATGAAGTGCTATTGCGTCGTCAATTTCCGCGAACCCTTGCAGGAAATGGACCAGCCCACCCCCACGCCGCAAGGGTCGCAGGTCCTGCTCAAGGTCCGCGCCGCCGGCGTGTGCCACAGCGATATCCACTTGTGGGAAGGCGGCTACGACCTGGGCCAGGGCCGCACCCTGTCGCTCAAGGACCGCGGCGTCTCGCTGCCCCTGACCATGGGCCACGAGACGGTGGGCGCGGTCGTGGCGGCGGGTCCTGACGCGCAGGGCCTTGCCACCGACCGCAACTACCTGGTCTATCCCTGGATCGGCTGCGGCAAATGCCCGTCCTGCATGGCAGGCATGGAAAACCACTGCACCGCGCCGGCCTGCCTGGGCGTGCACCGCGCCGGCGGTTATGCCGACCACATCGTCGTGCCCCATCCGCGCTATCTCATCGACATTGGCGACCTGGATCCCGCGCAGATCGCGCCGTATGCGTGCTCGGGCCTCACCACCTATTCCGCGCTGAAGAAGATCGGCGCAGACGTCTACCGCGAGCATCCTGTCGTGATCTTCGGCGCGGGCGGGCTGGGGCTGATGAGCCTGACCCTCATCAAGGCCCTGGGCGGCGCGGGCGCCATCGTGGTCGACATCGACCCCGCCAAGCGCCAGGCGGCGCTGGATGCGGGCGCGCTCGCGGCCATCGACGGCGCCGCG
>DALZRX010000183.1:0-7683 GCA_032015805.1 Achromobacter sp. | reverse complement strand
AGGTTGACGCAGGGGCAGTCCGGAGCGAAGGCTCCGGACCGCAATCGTAGCCCCGCGCGCCCAGACCGCCGCCGCGCCGGGCGTCTTAAGAACCATCAACGCACCCTCAAGCCGCCCGAACCCCAATCGCCACCACCCTCGCACTAAACCCCTTCAACAACTCCTCCCGCATCGCCTCGGCCCGAGCCATAGACGCCTCCTTCACATGCCCGTACCCCCGGATCTCCTCCGGCACACTCGCCAACGCCACCGCCTTATCCAGATTCCCGCGATTCAGCTTCACCAAAATCGCCGAGACCGTCTCCCGATACTCCCGGATCAATTCACGCTCCCCCCGCCGTTCCTTCGTATAGCCAAACGGGTCCAACCGAGTCCCACGCAAAACCCGCATCCGCGCCAGCACCCGAAAGACCTTCAGCATTCCCGGCCCGTACGCCCGCTTCACCAGATGCCCGTCCTTATCGCGCCGCGCAAACACCGGCGGCGCCAGATGAAAGCGCAGCTTCCATTCCCCCTCGAACTGCTCGCCCACCCGCTTCAGAAACTCCCCGTCTGAATACAGCCGAGCCACCTCGTATTCATCCTTGTAAGCCATCAGCTTGAAGTAGTAACGCGCCACCGCCAGCGCCAGACGATTCGTGCCCGTCGCCTCGCGCTCCGCGTTTGCCACCTTGTCCACAAGGTCCGTGTACTGGTTCGCGTATGTCTCGTTCTGATATTGGGTCAGGAATGCCTTGCGCACCGCCACCACCTGAGCCAGCTCGCCCGCCGGCTTCTTCAGATCAACCACCGGACCCTGCGCGCGCGGCCGTGTGATTTCGATGATGTCCTCCGGCTGTGCGGCCGGCACGCCGCCATTGGCCATCAGCAGCGCCACCGCCGCCGGATCGTGCGCGGCGCGCCGCCCCCACGCAAACGCCGCCAGATTGTTCGCCACCTGTTGACCATTCAGCTCGATCGCCCGCAACAGCGCCTCGCGCGACAGCGGAATCCAGCCCTTCTGGAACGCGTATCCCATCATCAGCGGATTCGAATAGATCGCGTCGCCCAGGAGCACAACCGCCATCGCCGCCGCATCCACCGAGGCCAGGTTGTCCTTGCCGCAGGCGCCCTGCAGATCCGATGACAGGGACGCGCCCGGCAACGTCCAGGCCGGGTTGGACACGAACGCCGCGGTCGGCGCCGTATCGCTGTTCAGCAGGACACGGGTGCGACCCGGACTCAAGCGGGCCATCGCCTCCGGACTCGTCGCCACCACCAGGTCGCCCGCCAGCAGCAGATCGGCCTCGCCCATCGCCACCCGCGTGTTCAGCAGATGATCCGGCGTGCCGGCCAGCACCACGTGCGAAAACACCGCGCCGCCCTTCTGCGCCAGCCCCGCCATGTCCAGCACCGAACAGCCCTTGCCTTCCAGATGCGCCGCCATGCCAAGCAACTGGCCGATCGTCACCACGCCCGTGCCGCCGACCCCCGCGATGAAAACGCCGTACGGCGACGCCAATCCGTGTGCGCGCGGCAGCGGCACGTCCTCGTCAGGCGCGCCGCCCGTTTGCGCCAGCGCAGGCGGCTTCTTCAGCTTGCCGCCTTCCACCGTCACCAGGCTTGGGCAAAAACCCTTCAGACAGGAAAAATCCTTGTTGCAGCTCGACTGGTTGATCTTGCGCTTGCGGCCAAACTCCGTCTCCAACGGTTCGACCGACAGACAGTTCGACTTTGCCGAGCAGTCGCCGCAGCCCTCGCAAACCCGTTCATTGATGACCACGCGGCGCGCCGGGTCGGGATAGGCGTTGCGCTTGCGGCGGCGGCGCTTCTCCGTGGCGCAGGTCTGGTCGTAGATCAGCACCGACACGCCGGGATGCTCGCGCAATTCGCGCATCACCGCGTCCAGCTCGTCGCGATGGCGCACCGGCACGCCGGGCGCCAGGTCCGGCACCTCCACGTACTTGCGCGGCTCGTCCGTCACCACCACGATCTTCTCGATGCCCTCGGCCGCCACCTGGCGCGTGATCATCGGCACGCTGATCGGACCATCCACGGGCTGGCCGCCCGTCATCGCCACCGCGTCGTTGAACAGGATCTTGTACGTAATGGGCGCCTTGGCCGCCACGGCCGCGCGGATCGCCAGCAACCCCGAATGAAAGTAAGTGCCGTCGCCCAGGTTCGCAAAGACGTGCTTTTCCTCGGTGAACGGCGCCTGCCCCAGCCACGGCACGCCTTCGCCGCCCATCTGCGTGAAGACGTCGGTGCCGCGGTCCATCCATCGCACCATGTAATGGCAGCCGATGCCGGCCATGCCGCGCGAACCTTCCGGCAGGCGTGTCGACGTATTGTGCGGACAGCCCGAACAGAACCAGGGTTTGCGCTCTTCGACCACGCGCGGGCGCGCCAACGCCTGCTCGCGGGCGCGAATGAATTCCAGCCGCGCCTCGATGCCCGCGCGCACCTCATCCGGCAGCGCGAAACGCAAGAGGCGCGCCGCGATTGCCTTGGCAACCATGGCGGGGGAGAACTCGTAATGCGCCGGCAGCAACCAGTTGCCCTGCGGCACGGACCATTCGCCGCCGTCCTTGTCGTCGAACTTGCCCACCACCCGCGGGATCTTCTTGCCGCTGCCGATCCAGCTGAACAGTTCCTCCTTCAACTGGTATTCCAGCACCTGGCGCTTTTCCTCGACGACCAGGATCTCGTCCAGCCCTTCCGCGAACCGTTGCGTGCCGGTGGACTCCAGCGGCCACACCATCGCCACCTTGAAAAGGCGCAGGCCAATACGCCGGCACACGTCTTCGGACAGGCCCAGATCCGCCAGCGCCTGGCGCGTATCCAGGTACGCCTTGCCCGACGTCATGATGCCGAAGCGCGCATCGCATTGCGGCACCTCCCAGATCTCGCGGTTCAGCCCGTTGGCGCGCGCGTAAGCCAGCGCGGCATACAGCTTGTAATCCAGCAGCCGCGCTTCCTGCTGCAATGGCGTATCGGGCAGCCGGATGTTCAGGCCGTCCGCCGGCAATTGGAAATCCTCGGGCAGCACGATGCGCACGCGGTGCGGGTCCACATCGACCGACGCGGACACCTCCACGATATCGGTGATGCACTTCATGCCCACCCACACGCCCGCGTAGCGGCTCATCGCCCAGCCATGCAGGCCGTAATCCAGCACCTCCTGCACGCTGGAAGGAAACAGCACCGGGATCATGCAGGCTTTCAGGATGTGGTCGCTCTGGTGCGGCAAGGTCGAGGACTTGGCGGGATGGTCGTCGCCCGCCACCACCAGGACGCCGCCGTGACGCGCGGTGCCTGCCGCATTGGCATGCTTGAAGACGTCGCCGCAGCGGTCCACCCCCGGCCCCTTGCCGTACCACATGCCGAACACGCCATCGTATCGGGCGCCTGGAAACAGGTTCACCTGCTGCGTGCCCCACACCGCCGTGGCGGCCAGATCCTCGTTGATGCCCGGCTGGAATTCGACGTGATGCCCCTTCAGGTGCGCGGCCGCCTTCCACATGTTCTGGTCGACGCCGCCCAGCGGCGAGCCCCGATACCCCGATACGAACCCTGCCGTGTTGAGCCCCGCCTGCGCATCGCGCACGCGCTGCATCATGGGCAGGCGCACCAGCGCATGGATGCCGCTCATCCAGGCGCGGCCGGATTGCAGGGTGTATTTGTCGTCGAGCTGGACAGATTCAAGCGCCGCGCGGACGGCGGGCGTAAGGGGGGCATTCATGTCTACTCCAACATCTGATGCCCCCGCAAGCGGCGCGTCGCTCCACAGAACGCACGCGGGCCAACAAGGGCCGTGAAAGTGAAGTCCTGATGCGTTCGCGCTTCTTCGGGCGGGAATCGCGCCTGCAGCGCCTGCCGGCAAAAAACGGGGTCGGCACGCGCTAGTCCATTCGGTTGTAACCCCAGGTCCCCGGCCCGGCAATAGGGCGATGCGATAATTGCCCGCATGGACTTCGCCTCTCGCATCGTCGCCTGGCAGCGCCAGCACGGCCGCCACGATCTACCCTGGCAGAACACCCGGGACCCTTACCGGATCTGGCTATCCGAAATCATGCTGCAGCAGACGCAGGTAGCCACCGTCATTCCCTATTACGAACGTTTCCTGCAACGCTTTCCGGACGTGGCGGCGCTGGCCGCCGCCTCGCAGGAAGACGTGATGCCGTATTGGGCCGGACTGGGTTACTACGCCCGCGCCCGCAACCTGCACCGCTGCGCGCAGGAGATCGTGCGCGACTGGAACGGACGCTTTCCGCCGACGGCCGAGGCCATCGCCACCCTGCCCGGCATCGGCCGGTCCACCGCCGCGGCCATTGCCGCGTTCTCGAACGGCGAGCGCTCCCCCATCCTGGACGGCAACGTCAAGCGCGTGTTCACGCGTCACTTCGGCATCGCGGGCGATCCGGCCAAGCGTGACGTGGAACAGCGCCTGTGGGCATTGGCGCACGCGCAGGTGGATGCCGCGCCCGGATTGGACATGGTGGCCTATACGCAGGGGCTGATGGATCTTGGCGCCACGCTCTGCACGCGCGGCAAACCTGCCTGCGACAGGTGCCCCGTGGCGGAGAGCTGCGTCGCCCGCCGCGAGGGCCGCCAGGCGGAACTGCCCACGCCCAAGGCGCGCAAGGCCATCCCTGAACGCGAAACCTGTATGTTGGTGCTGCGGCACCGGGGCGCATTTTTGCTGCAACAGCGGCCCGAGCCCGGCATCTGGGGCGGACTGTGGAGCCTGCCCGAGTTCGACGCGGCGGGCGATCCCGACAGCGCCTCGCGCGCGCTGGGTCTGGAACCCGAACAGCGATTCGAGCTCGCCGCCTTCGCGCACACGTTCACGCATTATCGGCTGCACATCCGGCCCTGGCTCGTGCCCGTGCGTGCGGTCGCCCTGCGCGAACCGGCCCTGCCGGAACGCTGGGTGCCCGCTGACCAACTCGGCGCGATGGCGCTACCCGCGCCCGTGAAGAAACTGCTGCAAGGCTTGGTGGACGCGGGGATGCAGGACAGCCTGTTCCGCGAGGCCGACCTGGCATAGGCGTCCTGGAAATCGGTCAGCGTTCAAGCTGCCACAGCGCAAGTGTCTGACACCCTTGTAGCGCCTATCGCCCGCCTGAGAACGTCTCGTCCCGGGTGTCAGACACCGGGAAATCGTCACACACCCGTCCCGCTCAGCAGCATCACCAGCTTCAGATCCGGATGCGTCGCCAGCCGGAACGTGATCTGCTGATACGCCAGCTTGCCCCGCTGCGGATGCTGGAATTCGCGCAGGCCGCCTTCGCGCTCCACCACGGCGTGGCGCGTCCACCAGTGCGAGAACACCACGCTTTGCCGGCTCAAGCTGTCCAGCAGCGCCAGCACCGCCGGTTCATCCAGGTGGGCGCCCGCGTCGGCGCGAAATTCCGCCACGACGCGGCGGGCGCGCTGGTCCCAGTCCACCACCAGTTCGCGCGCGGCGGGGTCCAGGAAGATGTAGCGCAACAGGTTCGGCTCGGGATCTCGCTCGGGCCAGTTGTCGAACAGGTCGATGAGCGGCGCGTTGCACGCCAGCACGTTCCACGCGCGGTCCAGCACGTAGGCCGGCGCATTGATCGCGTTCACACATTCCTGCAGGGGACCTGGCGCGCCGCCGGCGTCGTCGCGGGCATGCTGCGGGTCGGCGCAATCGGCAAGATCGAAAAGATAGGCGCGTTCCGCCCGCGCCAGTTGCAGTACGCCCGCAATCCGCGACCATACCGACGGCGAGACCGAGACCTCGCGTCCCTGCTCGATCCACGTGTACCAGGTGACGCTGATGCCGCACAGCTGCGCCACCTCTTCGCGCCGCAGCCCCGGCGTGCGGCGCCGCGCCCCTTCGGGCAGGCCTGCCATCTGCGGCGTGATGCGTGAACGCGCGCTGCGCACGAATTCACCCAATGCGTGGCGGCGCAGGTGCGAGCCTTCGTGGCCGGGCGTGACGGGCTGGGGGGAAGTATTCATACCAGGATGAGCAATGGGCTTGTACGTGTATACGGGCCCGCCTATCTTAGCGCCTGCACCCTTTCCGCATCCCAGAGACAAGGACCTCTCATGACCGCCAGCTCCCACGACGCCGCCGTCGACCGCCAATTCAGCCCCCGCGCCGCCGCCTACCTGACCAGCGCCGTCCATGCCCAGGGCGAAGACCTGCTGCAGATGGCCGCCGTCGCCGGCCAGCACCCCAAGGCGCGCGTGCTCGACCTGGGCTGTGGCGGCGGCCATGTGAGCTTTCACGTGGCACCGCAGGTCGCACAGGTGACCGCCTACGACCTGTCGCAACAGATGCTGGACGTCGTCGCGGCCGAAGCCGCCAAGCGCGGGCTGGCCAATCTGGTCACCTGTCAGGGCAAGGCCGAATACCTGCCGTTCAACGACGGCGAATTCGACCTGGTCATGTCGCGCTATTCCACGCACCACTGGCAGGACGCTGGCCGCGGCCTGCGCGAAGCCTTCCGCGTGCTCAAGCCGGGCGGCACCGCCGTGTTCGCCGACGTCGTGTCGCCGGGCGAACCGCTGCTCGACACCTGGCTGCAGACCATCGAAGTGCTGCGCGACACGTCGCACGTGCGCGACTACTCGGTGGCCGAATGGACCCGCATGCTGACCGAGGCCGGTTTCACGCTGCAGGAACTGGCCCCGCGCCGCCTGCCGCTGGAATTCCAGTCGTGGGTGACGCGCATGCACACGCCCGACACGCTGGTGGCGGCGCTGCGCCACATGTTCGGCATCGCGCCGGACGTCGTGCGCGCGCATTTCGACGTGCGCGACGACAGCTCCTTTACCAGCGACACGGCGACGATCGTGGTGAAAAAGCCGGCCTGAGCCTGACCGGCTGATCCAGCCCCGGCGAATCAGCCCGAAGGCACCGGAAGCGCGCGGACAGCGTTCCCGCCACGCCCAGGCTGCGCAAGGACTGCGCGGCCTGCGCCACCGCCCGCACGAAACGCGGCTCCTGGCCAAGGCGGCCGAACACCGGTTCGAAGCCCGTCAGGACGCCCGCCCAGGCCAGCATCGCCGCCGGCCCCTCGCCCGCCTGCCGCGCCGCGCGTTCGGCCATCGCATACCGCTGCGCCAGCGCCTCGGCCATCGGATCCTGGATTTCGTAGGCGCGGCCGGCCTGATCCGACCCGCGCAGGAAAAGCAGCCAGCCGGCCACGGCCAGCGCCAGGTCCGGGATCGGCGCGTCCGCCGCCAGCCGGTCGCGCACGGTGTTCAACAGCCGTTGCGGCAGCTTTTGAGAGCCGTCCATCGCAATCTGCCGCGTCTGGTGCCTGAGCGCCGGATTGGCGAATCGCTGCAACAGGCCATGCCGGTACTCGGCCAGATCCAGCCCGGGCAACGGCGGCAGCGTCGGTTCGATTTCCAGGTGCATCAGCGCGTTCAGAAAGCGCCGCATGCCCGGCTGCGCCATCGCTTCATCCACACTGGTCCACCCGGCCATCACCGACAGATACGCCAGCGCGGAATGCGCGCCATTGACCATGCGCAGCTTCAGCGTTTCGAAGGGCGCGGCGTCATCCACGAAGCGTGCCCCGCCCGCGGCCCAGTCCGGCCGGCCGGCCGCAAAGCGGTCCTCGACCACCCATTCCAGATACGGCTCCGCCACCACCGGCCAGGCATCGCGCACGCCCAGTGTTGCCGCGACCTCCTGCCGGTCCGCGTCGGTCGTGCGGG
>DALZRX010000182.1:0-7683 GCA_032015805.1 Achromobacter sp. | reverse complement strand
ACCGCCTGGACGCGGCCCGGCGGCTGCAGCAGACGGGCGACCCCGCCCGCCTGCCGATGCTTGAAAAGGCGCTGGCGGCGGAAAAGAACGAGGCCGTGCGCGGCGCGCTGCTGATCGCGCAGGCCAATCTGGAACTGAAGAGCGAGGACCCCGCGAAGCGCCGCCACGCCGTGCAGGTGTTGGGCGACACGAAGAACGCCGCGTTCCGTCCCACGCTGGCGGCCCTGACGCAGGAGCGCGACGGCGCCTACGCGGAACCCGATTCGGGCGTGCGCGAGGCCGCCGCCAATGCGCTCAAGCAGATCGACCGGCACCTGACCACGATCGAGTGGGCCGGCAATCTCTTTTACGGCGTCAGCCTGGGCAGCGTGCTGCTGCTGGCGGCGCTGGGACTGGCCATCACGTTCGGGCTGATGGGCGTCATCAACATGGCGCATGGCGAGCTGCTGATGATCGGCGCCTACGTGACCTACGTCGTGCAGACCCTGTTCCGCGCCTGGATGCCGGGCTGGCTGGACTGGTATGTGGTGGCCGCCCTGCCGCTTGCTTTCGTGGTGACCGCGCTGGTGGGCATGGCGCTGGAGCGCACGGTGATCCGCTGGCTGTATGGCCGCCCGCTCGAGACGCTGCTGGCCACGTGGGGCATCAGCCTGATGCTGATGCAGGGCGTGCGCTCGCTGTTCGGCGCGCAGAACGTGGAAGTGGGCAATCCGAGCTGGATGTCCGGCGGCGTCACCGTCCTGGGGGGACTGGTGCTCACCTACAACCGGCTCGTCATCATCGGCTTTGCGTTCTTCGTGGTCTTTCTGGTGTGGGCGCTGCTGAACCACACGAGGCTGGGCCTTTTCGTGCGCGCCATCACGCAGAACCGCCGGATGGCCGACTGCGTGGGCGTGCCGACCGGCCGCATCGACATGCTGGCCTTCGGCCTGGGCTCCGGCATCGCCGGGCTGGCGGGCGTGGCCCTGTCGCAGCTTGGCAACGTCGGTCCGGACCTGGGCCGCAGCTACATCGTCGACTCGTTCATGGTGGTGGTGCTGGGTGGCGTCGGCCAGCTTGCCGGCACCGTCATCGCCGCGCTGGGGCTGGGCGGCGTGAACAAATTCCTGGAGCCTTACGCGGGAGCTGTCATGGCCAAGATCACCATCCTGGTGCTCATCGTGCTGTTCGTCCAAAAGCGGCCACAAGGCCTGTTCGCCCCCAAAGGCCGGAGCGTCGAATGAAACAGACCGCGCTGACCGATCTGGACCTGCTGGCCCGCCGCCCGCTTTTCTCCGGCCGCGTGTGGACCGCGCTGGCTGCGGGCGTTGCCCTGCTGGCCTTGCTGCCCTTGCTGAACCTGGTGTTTCCGCCCGGCCATGCCTTGCATGTGTCCGCCTATGCCGTGGCCCTGCTGGGCAAGTTCATGTGCTACGCCATGGCGGCGCTCGCGCTGGACCTGGTGTGGGGATATGCGGGCATCCTGTCGCTGGGCCATGGCCTGTTCTTTGCGCTGGGCGGCTATGCGCACGGCATGTACCTGATGCGCGCCATCGGACGCGACGGCGTCTACCAAAGCAACCTGCCGGACTTCATGGTGTTCCTGGACTGGAAAAGCTACCCCTGGTACTGGTCCTTCACGGAACACTTCTGGTACGCGATGCTGCTGGTGGTGCTGGTGCCCGGCGTGCTGGCCTTCGTGTTCGGCTATTTCGCCTTCCGCTCGCGCATCAAGGGCGTGTATTTCTCGATCATCACGCAGGCGCTGACCTTTGCCGCGATGCTGCTCTTCTTTCGCAACGACACCGGTTTTGGCGGCAACAACGGCTTTACCGATTTCAAGCGCATCCTGGGATTCGACATCACCGCGCCGGGCACGCGGGCGACGCTCTACTGGGTGACGCTTGCCGCGCTGGCCGGCGCGCTGATCCTGGCGCGCATGGTCACGCAGAGCAAGCTGGGGCGCGTGCTGACCGCCGTGCGCGACGCCGAGAGCCGGGTGCGCTTCATCGGCTACGACCCGCTGGGCTTCAAGCTCTTCGTGTGGACGCTGTCGGCGGTGCTGTGCGGGATTGCGGGCGCGCTGTACGTGCCGCAGGTCGGGATCATCAACCCGGGCGAGATGTCGACCGAGAACTCCATCGAAATGGTCATCTGGGTGGCGACCGGCGGGCGCGGCACGCTGATCGGTCCCATCATTGGCGCCGGGGCCGTCAACGGCCTGAAGACCTGGTTCACCAGCGTGCTGCCGGAATACTGGCTGTATGCGCTTGGACTCATCTTCGTGCTGGTGACCCTGTTCCTGCCCACCGGCATCGTCGGCCTTGCCCGCCGCATCGCGGCCCGCATCCAGGAGAACAAGGCATGACCACCACGCACACCGAAACCGCCATGCTGGATGGCGGCCCGAGCGGCGACGCCGGCTACGGCCGCGTCAGTCCCAAGGGCGTGGACACCAGCCATGGCGCCATCCTGTATCTGGAAGGCATCACGGTCAGCTTCGACGGCTTCAAGGCGTTGAACGACCTGACGCTGGACATCGGCGTGGGGGAGCTGCGCTGCATCATCGGTCCCAACGGCGCGGGCAAGACCACGATGATGGACGTGATCACCGGCAAGACGCGGCCCACGGCTGGCACGGCGTATTTCGGCCAGAGCATCGACCTTGCGACGCTGAGCGAGGCGCAGATCGCGCACGCCGGCATCGGCCGCAAGTTCCAACGTCCGACGGTGTTCGAGCAGCACACCGTATTCGAAAACCTGGAACTTGCCATGAAGACCGACAAGCGCGTGCGCCCGACGCTGTTCTCGCGGCTGTCCAGCGAGCAGGCCGACCGGATCGGCGAGACGCTGGACCTGATCCGGCTGCGGGCTGAGGTATGGCGCCCCGCCGGCCTGCTGTCGCATGGACAGAAGCAGTGGCTGGAGATCGGCATGCTGCTGATGCAGGAACCGCAACTGCTGCTGCTGGACGAACCCGTGGCCGGCATGACCGACGCCGAGACCGAACGCACCGGCGAACTGCTCAACGAATTGCGCGGCCGCCATTCCCTGATGGTGGTGGAGCACGACATGGACTTCGTCAACCAAATTGCGGGCGACGGCAAGGTCACCGTGCTGCACGAAGGCTCGGTGCTGGCGGAAGGCCCGATGAGCCGCGTGCAGGCCGACCCGCGCGTGATCGAAGTCTATCTGGGGCGCTGAACATGCTGGACGTGAGCACGATCGACCAATACTACGGCGGCAGCCACACCCTGCGCGGCGTGTCGCTCTCGGTGCGGCAAGGCGAATGCCTGGCGCTGCTGGGCCGCAATGGCGTGGGCAAGACCACGCTGCTCAAGTGCGTGATGGGCGTGCTGCCCGTTGCGCGCGGCGGCATCGCGTTCGACGGCGCCGACATCACTCGCCTGGCGCCGCACCAGCGCGCGGCGCGCGGAATGGCCTATGTGCCGCAGGGCCGGGACATCTTTGCGCGGCTGACGGTGGAGGAGAACATCCTGATGGGCATGGCGACCAGGCCGGCCGCCCGCGCCCGCCGCATCAAGGAAGAGGTCTTCGAGCTGTTCCCCGTTCTGAAGAGCATGCTGTCGCGCCGCGGCGGCGACCTGTCGGGCGGGCAACAGCAGCAGCTTGCCATCGCGCGCGCGCTGGTGGCCGAGCCCAAGCTCATCATCCTGGACGAGCCCACGGAAGGCATCCAGCCGTCCATCATCAAGGACATCGCGCGCGTCATTCACATGCTGCGCCAGCGCGGCGACATCGCGATCCTGCTGTGCGAGCAGTACTTCGATTTTGCTCGCGAGCTGGCCGACCAGTTCGTGGTGCTGTCGCGCGGCGAAGTGGTGGCAAGCGGCGGGCGCGATGCCATCGACGGCGAGGACGTGCGGCGGCACCTGTCGGTCTGACGGGCCGCGCGGCGCCGGGCCACGGCGCCGCGAATGGACTATGCTGCGGGTCTTGCCAAGCGCACCTGCATCGTGCATTCGCATCGCGCATTACCCAAAAGAGGAGCCTTCATGTCCGACGTCACCATCTATCACAATCCCAAGTGCGGCACCTCGCGCAACACGCTGGGCCTGATCCGCAACGCGGGCATCGAGCCGCAGGTTGTGCTGTACCTGGAAACCCCGCCGTCGCGCGACACATTGAAGGCGCTGTTCAAGAAAGCCGGCATCGGCGTGCGCGACGCGCTGCGCGAAAAGGGCACGCCTTATGCGGAACTGGGCCTGGACGACACGTCGCTGTCGGACGATGCGCTGCTGGACGCCATCGAACAGCACCCCATCCTCCTGAACCGTCCCTTCGTGTCCACGCCGCTGGGCGCAAGGCTGTGCCGTCCCTGCGAACTGGTGCTGGACATCCTGCCGTCCGCGCAGAAGGGTGCCTTCTCGAAGGAAAGCGGCGAGCCTGTCATCGACGCGCAAGGCAATCGCATCCAGAAGTAAAAGCGGCTGTTCCGGGACGTTTTGTAAGGGAACTGACGGGAAAACTATCTACCATCGCGGCAACCCAGTTATTACACCGCGATGACGTGTCATGGATTTCCTGGAAAGCCTCAACCAGTCCCTGTTTCTTCTGACCAATGCCGATCCCGCCACGCCCGCGTGGCGGATCCACGCCGCCATGCTGGTGGCCAACCGGCTGATCCTGCTGGTGCCGGGCGTCATGGCCGCATGCTGGCTGTGGGGCCGCGAAGCCCAGCGCAACCTGATGCTCAAGGCCCTGGCCAGCATTGCCGTGGGGCTGGTTGCCAGCTACCTGATCGGTGTGCTGTGGCCGCATCCGCGCCCCTTCGTGATCGGCCTGGGGCACGCGTTCTTCGCGCACAAACCCACGTCCTCGTTCCCCAGCAACCACACCATCATCATTGCGACCTTCGCGTTCGCGCTGATCCTGGACCGCCGCTGGGCGGGATGGGGCGGGCTGGCGCTGGCAGGCGCCGCGCTGGTCGGGACGTCGCGCGTGTATCTGGGCGTGCATTTTCCGCTGGACATCGCGGGTGGCCTGATTCTGGCGCCCCTGGCAGCCGCCATCACCCTTCCCCTCTGGCGCCGCGCGGGCGCGCCGCTGACCGCGGCCGCGCAGGGCACGTACCGCAAGGTGCTGGCCCTGCCGATCGCGCGGGGATGGATTCGAGCGTGAAGGGCGGGGCCTGCCCCGCCCTGTCGCCTCAATTGATCGCGACCTTGGCCTCCTTGACCAGTTTCGCGTAGTTCTCGGTATCGGCGCCGATACGCGCCTTCATCTCGGCGGGCGTGTCACCGATCGACACCGCGCCGATCTCGGCCATGCGCCGCGTGAAGTCCGGCGAACGGATGATCTTCACCATTTCGGCATTCAGGCGGTCCACGACCTCCTTGGGCGCTGCCGCCGGCGCCAGCACACCGAACCACGTACCCATGTTGAAGGGTTTGAGGCCTGCCTCCTCCATCGTGGGCACGTCCGGCAGCGCAGCCGAGCGCTGGTTGGTGGTCACGGCCAGCGCGCGCAGCTTGCCGCTCTGGATGTGCGGGAGCACCGGCGTGATGGTGTCGAACGACATGTCGATCTGCCCGCCGAGCAGGTCGGTCGTCAGCGGGCCGCTGCCCTTGTAGGGAACATGCAGGAGCTGCACGTTGCCGGCGCGCTCGAACTGCGCGCCGATAAGGTGCTGGCCCGTCCCCATGCCGTTGGAACCGAAGGTCAGCTTGCCGGGCGCGGCCTGGGCCAGTTTCAGCAATGACGCCACGTCCTTGGCCTCCAGCTTGGGATTGACGACCAGCACGTTCGGCACGAGCGCCACCGTGGTCACCGGCGCGAAGTCCTTCTGGAAGTCGTAGTGCAGGCTTTTGTAGACGCTGGTGGCGATGGTGTGATGGACCGCGCCCATCAGCAGCGTGTAGCCGTCCGGGGCGGCCTTGGCGACGTAGTCCGCCCCCAGCGTCGACCCCGCGCCGGGCTTGTTTTCCACCACGACCGGCTGGCCCAGGCTCTTGGACAGTTCCTGCCCCAGCGCGCGCGCCAGCACGTCGGTGGTGCCGCCCGCCGGGAACGGCACGATCAGGTTCACGGGCCGGGCGGGATAGGACTGCGCCTGCACGCCGCCTGCAAAGGACAGGCCCATCAGGCAGGCGAACGCCAGCGCGCGCGCCGACATCGGTTTCTTATGCATGGTTTGTCTCCTGGATACGAATGAACTTCGCTTGTTCTTGTGTTGCCTGGAGCAGGCTTCGGATCTGACGTCCTCGGGCCAAGATGCACCAGGTGTCTGACACCGACACCCCTGTAGCCGTCTACGCCGCCTTGGCCTGCGCCGATTCGGCCAGCTTCGAGCAGACCGCCTTTGTCACCTGCTCGGTCGTTGCACGGCCGCCCAGGTCGCCGGTATGCAGCGCGGGATCCGCGGTCACGCTTTCGATGGCCTGCATCAGGCGCGCCGCAGCCTCGTTCTCGCCCAGATGTTCCAGCAACATGACCACGGACCAGAATGTGCCGACCGGATTGGCGAGGCCCTTGCCCATGATGTCAAAGGCCGAGCCGTGGATGGGTTCGAACATGGACGGGTAACGGCGTTCGGGATCGATGTTGCCGGTGGGCGCGATGCCCAGGCTGCCCGCCAAGGCAGCCGCCAGGTCGCTCAGGATGTCGGCGTGCAAGTTGGTGGCGACGATGGTGTCCAGCGTCGCGGGCCGGTTGACCATGCGTGCCGTCGCGGCGTCCACCAGTTCCTTGTCCCAGGTCACGTCCGGAAACTCGCGGCTGACCTGCAGCGCGATCTCGTCCCACATCACCATGGCATGGCGCTGCGCATTGGATTTGGTGATGACCGTCAGCAGCTTGCGCGGCCGCGATTGCGCAAGCTTGAACGCAAAGCGCAGAATGCGCTCGACGCCGGCGCGCGTCATGATCGACACGTCGGTCGCGGCCTCGATGGGATGGCCCTGGTGCACGCGCCCGCCCACGCCGGAGTATTCGCCTTCCGAGTTCTCGCGCACGATCACCCAGTTCAACTGCTCCGGGGTGCAGCGCTTGAGCGGCGCGTCGATGCCCGGCAGGATGCGAGTGGGCCGCACGTTGGCGTACTGGTCAAACCCCTGGCAGATCTTCAGGCGCAGGCCCCACAGCGTGATGTGGTCCGCGATGTCGGGGTCGCCGGCCGAGCCGAACAGAATGGCGTCCTTGTCGCGCAGGGCGTCCAGGCCGTCCGCCGGCATCATGACGCCATGCTTGCGGTAGTAGTCGCCGCCCCAGTCGAAATCCTGGAATTCGAAGCGCGGTCCGCCCTGGGCCGCGAGTTCCTGCATGACGCGCTGCCCGGCCGGAATCACTTCCTTGCCGATGCCGTCGCCGGGGATGGTTGCAATGCGATAAGTCTTCATGGGTGCCAGCGCTCCGTGCGTATGAGTTCTGCTGGCACTTTACTCACCGTGACGCACGGTGCACGCGCGCAAATTCACAACATTTTCAACCTGGAGTTGAAAGTGTGGACCCGGCCGGCGCCGCCATTTGGTCGCCGAGCCAGTCGGCCTCGTGGGCAAGAAGCCAACGCTTGCGATGCAGGCCGCCGCCATAGCCCGTCAGCGAGGCATTGGCGCCGATCACGCGATGGCACGGAATGACGATACCCACGGGGTTGGCGCCGTTGGCCAGGCCCACGGCGCGCACGGCAGTGGGCCGGTCGATCCGTCCGGCCAGCGTGCCGTAGCTGACCGTGCGGCCGGCCTC
>DALZRX010000181.1:0-7749 GCA_032015805.1 Achromobacter sp. | reverse complement strand
CGCAGTTCGTCCAGGCGCGCATGCGATGCCCCCGTGGCAGCTTCGCGCTGCAACGCCGCCTGTTCGGCGCCAAGCCGCGTCAGGCGATGCCGTGCATCGTCGATCAAGGCCGGCGTGGCACTGCGGCCCAACGCCACGCGCGCGCAAGCCGTATCCAGCACACTGACGGCCTTGTCGGGCAGTTGGCGCCCGGTAATGTAGCGATGCGACAACCTGGCCGCCGCACTGATCGCTTCGTCCAGGATCCGCACCCCAAAATGGCGCTCCATCAAGGGCGCCATGCCCCGCAGCATCGATGCCGCCAGCGTCTCGTCCGGTTCCTCGACCTTGATCACCTGAAAGCGGCGCGCCAGCGCGGCGTCCTTTTCAAAGTACTTCTTGTATTCGCTCCAGGTGGTCGCGGCGATGGTGCGCAGCTCGCCACGCGCCAAGGCGGGCTTGAGCAGGTTGGCCGCGTCGTTCTGCCCTGCCTGTCCGCCCGCGCCAATCATCGTGTGGGCTTCATCGATAAACAGGATGATGGGCGACGGACTCTTCTTGACCTCGTCGATGACGTTCTTCAAGCGGTTCTCAAACTCGCCCTTGACGCTGGCGCCCGCCTGCAACAGGCCCATGTCCAGCGTGCGCAGCGTCACATCGGCCAGCGCGGGCGGCACGTCGCCCGCCACAATGCGCAGCGCCAGTCCCTCGACCACCGCCGTCTTGCCCACGCCCGCCTCACCGGTCAGGATGGGGTTGTTCTGCCGCCGCCGCGTCAGGATGTCGATCATCTGGCGGATCTCGGCGTCGCGCCCGATCACCGGGTCGATCTTGCCTTCGCGGGCCCGCTCGGTCAGGTTCGTGGTGTATTGGTCCAGTGCGGGCGTGGCCGACAGCGCTGGCGCGGGCTGGCCGGCCTCGCCTTGCGGCCCCGCGCCATCGGCAAAGCCCACGGCCTGGCCGGCCTCTTCCGATCCGGCCGTCAAGGCGGCAAAGTCATGCTTCAACGCATCCAGCCGGAACGATTCGAACAACGGCGATCCGCGCCGGGCAAGCTGCGCCAGGTCGGGTTCGGTCAGCAGCGCCAGCAACAGATGGCCGGAGCGGATACGCGTCGTCTGCGTATCGAGCGACGCAATCAGCCAGGCATGTTCAAACAGCTTGGGCAAGTGCGGCGAAAACACCGGCGTGCGCGTATTGCCGTTCTTGAAGCGGGCGATTTCCGCATTCAGGTCCGCCTCCAGCGCGTCGGCCTTGATGTGGCAACGCTGCGCGATGATGCTCACATCGCTGGCCGGCTTTTCCAGCAAGGCCAGGAACAGGTGCTCCAGATCCACTTCGTAATGGCCTTGCGCCATGCACAGGCTGGCGGCGCGTTCGGCGGCCTGGCGGCAGGTCTGGTTCAGCTTTCCGATCAAGGTCTTCAGCGGTGTGGCCATGAGTCTTTGAGGGTCAAGGGGTCAATGAATGGTGTGCAGTTCGTAGCTGGCGTCATCGCGGTCTTCCTGGGCGGCCTCGGTGCACAGGAACGAGTTCCAGCCCAGGCGCACCTCGCCGCCCCCGCCCAGTTGGCTGGGGGTGACGCTCTGGCGCGCCAGGACCAGGCGCACTTCGTATTCGAACGTCATGCCGCCGAACATGGTCAGCAGCTTCTCCAGCGCCTGTGCCCGTTCGCCACCTGGCAGAAAGTCCGTGAATGCCTGGCCCGACAAGGGACCGATCCAGAGCCGGATGCGCAAGTCGCGCTGCCAGATGCGGTCGCCGGCGAGCGCCGACACGCCCAGCACGGCGCCCGGGTGCCCCAACTGCGTGCGGTTCTGCGGCGGCACGTCGTACCACCGGCCCACGAACTGCTCGACGCGCAGCGGCACACCGAAGTAATCCTGAAGCACGCGCTGCAGGAACGGCGCCGACACCGGCCGTTGACGCGCCGCCGCCGCATAATGGGCGATCGACTCGTCATGGACGCGGCCCGCGCCGTTATGCAGCCGGTCCCGCAGCGCCGGATGGCCGATGCCGCCCAATGCCAGCAGCAGCGGGAGGTAATGATGGTCTTGCTCGGTCTCGTGCCGCAGCGGCATGCGGTACTTTTTCCACGCCGCGTAGAACAATGCCGCCGCCCGATTCGAAAAAATGTCGAAGAACGCGCGTGCGCCCCGGTCGCGGCGCAGGCTTTCGCGGTTGGCCAGCATTTCCGAATAGTGCAGCGGCAGCGCGCCCTGCCCGCCCAACAGGCCAAAGAACGCCGGCGTCAGGTCCACGCGGCCCAGCCGCCCTTCGGCCACAGCCGCCTGGCGCGCGGCCTCGTCCGCCAGCAGCTCGCCGTTCTTGTCATATGCCGCCGCTTCCACGATCTCGCTGGGCGGAAAGGCCAGTCCCGGCGCGTTGGGAAAGCGCAGGTGCACCGGCACCGTATGACGCGTGGCGCCGCGCTCCTGCCGCGCAAAGCATTGCTCCAGCAGGCGCACCGCCTGAAAAAACTTGAAACGCTGCGGCTCGGCCAGCAGCGCGTCCATCACGCTAGGATGGCGTCGCCGTTGCATGGGGGGCATCGCAAGAGTTCCTCCGCGCCACGGCGCGACAACACAACCAATTGCACAAAACTGTTCGCGTGCACATACAGGCCGAAGAATCGGTTGATGACCGCCACGAAGGTGTGCAGGCTTGTGCCCACAAAATGGTCTTCATTGACGGTCAACCGGATTTCGATGCCACGCACGAACGTGGCGAACGGCTCGCCGGGCATCCAGTGCGTGGCGGGCTTGTAGTCCAGGCCCACCAGCCCTTCGATCTGGCGTGCGGCCACGGCCGAGCCGGACAGGTCATACAGCCGCAGCGTTTCCTTCAGCGCCGGCAGACCGCTTTGCACCAACGACAGATGGTTCAAGGCCAGATGCGAAATCAAGCGCCAATGCGCCGCGCGCCCCTGCTGGAACCGATGCGAATGCGTCGGCCGGCGCAGCATGCGGATCGTGCGCGCGACCGAGCCGCCTTCCAGGAACAGGTCGCCGCCCGACTGGCCCACCGCAATCTGCGACGGCAGGTCCCGATTGGTGCAGGTCAGATCCAGGCTCAGCGTTTCCGTCTGCGGCACCGACGGGTCGAAGTCGATATCGACAATCGAAATTTCCGTCTCGTACCCCGGGCTGCGCTGCGCCAGCGACGCATCGCGCCGCATCGTCCAGTAGTGACCCGAAGTCTCGGGAGATTCGCCATGGTGCAGCGAATAGAACGGCCTGAACTCCACCACGGCGTCGCCCTGCGCGTTCTGCCGCACCTGGCGCACACGGTCGATGGAATAGACCTCGTAGCCAAAGGCCCGCCGCGCGTCTGCCACCACCGGATACGATGCCGACGCATGCGTGACGCGAATCGGATCCGCGCGCTGCGAGAACAGGTTCACGACCGGCGTACAACCCAGCCGGAAATTGTCGGCGGACGTCGATTCCAACAGGCGTGCGGTATTTGAATCCGCGCGCAGGCCGCTCACCGGCAGGTGCAGCGTGAACTGGCGCACCGTGCCCAGATACGGGCGCAGCGCCGCCAGGTCAATGTCGACGAAATTGAATTTTTCCGAAAAGACGAAGTATTCGGCCAGCAGGCGATACGCCGGATGCGAGCTCGCCGGGAAGTCGATCAACGCGTCGTCTTCCGCCAGCCCCACCTGCGCCACCGGAATCGTGGGCAGGCGGTCCCAGCGTCCTGGCTGCAGCTCGACATACGCGGCGGCAGCGCGCAGGAACAACGCGTCGCGCAGAGCGGCCACGAACGATGGCTCGCCGTGCAGGTACACGCGCAGCGTGTCCACGCCCACAACCCCGAAATGCTGGTTCTCGCCCTGGCAGCCCAGGGTGACGGAAATGCGGCCGGTCACGCCTGCCGGCAGCTTGGCCGTGGCGGGCGCATTGGCGCTGGACACATAGCTGGCACGCAGCACCTCCACCGGCGCCAGCGTGACCTCGTACGCGGTGCGAAAGCGGCACGACACGCCGCGCACCGGATGTGACTTCAGTTCCGTGCCGCGCGCAATGCGGACCGGCGCGGTCAGTTGCGCGCCCGCGCCGCCCAGGTCGAACTGCGCGACGCTGCAAGAGGGAAACGGCCGCAGGTAATGCGGGTACATCACCTCGAACAGCGCTTCGGTGAATTCAGGGTAGTCGTCGTCGAGCTTCTTGTTGATGCGGGCGCTCAACAAGGCGAACGACTCGATCATCCGTTCAACGTGCGGATCTTCGCAGGTTTCGCCGGACAGGCCGAGCCGCGCGGCGATCTTCGGGTAGCGTTCAGCGAAGTCGCGCGACGACGTGCGCAGAAAGCCAAGTTCGCGCTCGTAATAAGGCAGCAATTCTTCCATTGTTGTCTTTCCTTCCAGCGCGCCAGTGCACCTGCTTTACGAATGGATGCTTCAGACCGTGGCCGGGCTCTTGGCCCAGCCTTTGGTCACCGAATACTGCAGCGTCGAGGGCTGCAACGTGGCGTCGAAGGTGACGGGTTCGTGGGCAGGTCCCACGTCCAGCATCGCCGTGATCGCGAAATACAGCACCGAGGTCGCGCGGCTGTCCACCTGCAGCATCACCCGCACGTGCGTCAGGCGTGGCTCGTGCCGCGCAATCGCCTGCTCCAGCGACCGGCAGATGAATTCGCGGTCGTAATGGCTGGCAAGACTCAGTCCGGAAAAGTCCGACAGGCCATAGGTCAGCACCGAACGCTGGCAGTTTGGATAGCGCCGCAGGTCTTCCTCGGTGAACACCATGCGGGTGTTCAACAAGGCCTCGATGTCGCGCGCCACCGTTTCCTTCATCTCCTCGATCGACAGGCGGCGCAGCGCGTAGGGCGAGTGACCCTCCGCCTCGAACAGCTTGTCGAACAGGCTCGGTTCGAATCCTTTCATCGGGCCCTGATCATTCTTGAGACAGCAAAAAAAATAGACAGCGACCCGGCTCGGGCCGCGGTCTTCTTGCCAGTCCGGCCGCGATCAGACCGAGTAGGTCTTGTCGTTCTTGGTCAGGCTCCAGGCGCCCTGGGCGTTACCGCCCTGGTTGCCGCCCACCTTCTGCTGCGTGTACTTCCACTGCACCGCGGCGTACTTCAGCGAGAACGACTCGTGCGGCAGCCCTTCGGCGACGACTTCCGGCGCCACACGCGCAATGATCACGTACTTCAGCTTGATTTCCAGGTACTTGACCCGATTGCCTTCGCCGTCTGCGCGCAGGAAGTCGATGGTGACTTCGTCAAACGTCGTGCCGCCGGACGCGTGCTGATACAGCAGCGGACTGACCACGTCCAGATCCTTGGTGAAGACCATTTCCCCGTGCTCGGTGCGCTCGGCGGTGTGGCCGCCCGAGGTCGACGCAGTCGCGGAACGCGGCTGGATGATTTCGTGGCGCCACGAGCTGACTTCGATCCAGTCCGGATGGTCCTTGTCCTGCGATTCGCCCTTGAGCGCCGGATTGCCGAACTTGACGTAGATGTCCTTCATTGTTGTTAACCTCTTTCAATGGATGAGTGGTCAGTGCAATGACGTTCAGGATTTCTGGGCCTGAGCCGGCAATTCGGCAACCAGGCGCAACGAGATCGAGAGTTCGTCAAGCTGGAAATGCGGCCGCAAGAACGCCACGGCACGGAAGACGCCCGGACGTCCCGGGACCTCGGCCACCTGCACCGAAGCTTCACGCAGGGGGAACTGCGCTTTCTGCTCCTGCGTCGCGTTGTCGTCCAGCAGCACATACTGCGAGACCCAGCGATTCAGGAAACTCTCAACGGATTGCGCCGACGCGAAGCTGCCGATCTTGTCGCGCATCATCGCCTTCAGGTAATGCGCCACGCGCGACACCGAGAAGATGTACTGCAGTTGCGCCGACAACACAGCGTTCGCGTTCGCGCTGTCCGTGTTGTACTTCTTGGCCTTCTGCACCGACTGCGCGCCAAAGAAGGCTGCGTAATCCGAATTCTTGCAGTGCACCAGCGGGATCAGGCCCTGATCGCTCAGTTCCTTTTCGCGGCGGTCGGTGATGGCGATTTCGGTCGGGCATTTCAGCGCGATTTCGCCATCATCCGTTTTGAACGTGTGGGTGGGCAGGTTTTCGACCAGACCGCCGCCTTCCACGCCACGGATCGCGGCGCACCAGCCAAAGTCGGCAAAGGCGGCCGTCAGGCGGGCGCCAAACGCCCACGCGGCGTTGCACCACAGGTACTTGGAATGGTCGGTGCCATCCACGTCCTCAACGAAGTTGAAACCTTCGACCGTGGTGCCTTCCACCGGGTCATAGGGCAGACGGCCCAGGAAGCGCGGCATGGTCAGGCCCACGTAGCGCGAGTCTTCCGAATCGCGGAAGCTGCGCCACTTGGTGTATTCGACCGTGTCGAACACCTTGGCCAGGTCGCGCGGGCGGCCCAGGTCGGCAAAGCTGTCCAGGCCCAGCAGCTCGGGCGAGGCCGAGGCGATGAAGGGCGCGTGCGACGCGGCGGCCACGTGCGACATCTGCTCAATGAAGTACATGTCCTCGGGCTGGCGCGTGATCTCGAAGTTGCCCAGCAACGCGCCAAACGGCGCGCCGCCGAACGTGCCGAACTCTTCTTCGTAGACCTTCTTGAACATCAGGCTTTGATCGAAGTCGATCGCGGTCTGGAAGTCGCGAACCAGGTCGCGCTTGGTGGTGTTCAACACCTTGATCTTCAACATCGGGCTGGTGTCGGTCTCCTGGCACAGGTAGTGCAGGCCGCGCCATGTGCTTTCCAGGTTCTGGAATTCGGGCGCGTGCATCACTTCGCTCAACTGCGCAGAGATCAGGCGGTCCAGTTCGGCCACGCGGGCGTCCAGCATCGCGGACAGATTGTCCGAGACGACGACGGTGCCCTTCATGACCTCGCGCACCAGTTCGCCGATGATGTCTTTGGCGCGATCGTGCTCGGCGGTGGACTTGGCGACACGGCTTTGCTCGACGATCTGGTCCAGCAGGCCGCTTTGCGCGTCGGCCGTGGCGGCAGCGGTGTTCTGTGCAGCGGCGGAATTACTCATTGCGGCCTCCCTTGTCGGTCTCGCTGGTCAACTGTTGCAGCTTCTCGGTGCTGGACAACACTTCGCCCAGCAGGTCTTCCAGCTTGTCGTTGCCGGCCAGCTTGTTGCGCAGGTCCGCCAGCTTGGTGCGGATGTCCAGCAATTCGCGCAGCGGATCCACCTGCTGGACCACGGCTTCCGGGCGGAAATCCTCGATCGAACGGAACTTCAGGTCCACGCCGAACGTGCCGCCTTCTTCCGTCAGTGCGTTCTTCACGCGGTATGCGGCGCGCGGTTCCAGCCCACGCATCACGTCGTCGAAATTATCGACATCGATGTTGACGAACTTGCGGTCCTTCAGACGCGGCAGCTCGGCTTCGGATTGCGCCGAAAAATCCCCCACCACACCCACGACGAAGGGAAGCTCCTTCTGTTCGATGGCGTCGCCCTTCTCCACGTCATACGTGAGCTGGACGCGCGGCGGACGGACTTTCTGCAATCGTTTCTGAACGCTTTCTTTCTTGGCCATGGACGGCTCCGTGCAAAGGATCGTGTCTGTCGGTCAGGCGTGCGCCGAGGATCGCGGCGCAGCCTGGGCGAATCACTTGGTCAGCAGGTCGCCGAACGGGTTCGGCGCCCGGTTGGGCTGCTGGGCGGGCTGGGTTGTGGGTTGACGTGCAGGGGGCTGCGTCGCCGCAGGCGCGGTATTGGGGACGGCACCGGGCGTTGTGCCGCGGGTTGCGTTGGGTGCGGCAGAGGTCGAAGCCCCCGGC
>DALZRX010000180.1:0-7759 GCA_032015805.1 Achromobacter sp. | reverse complement strand
GTGGGCGAAGTCGCCCACCGCAGCGATGCGCCCGCCCCGCACGGCCAGGTCGCCCTGGGTGGCGGGTCCGCCCGATCCGTCGATGAGCGTGGCGCCCGCGACGATGAAGTCAGCCTGCAAGGTGTCTGCCGTCATGAAGAATGCTCAGTCGAGTTTTTCGATGCCGGCGTTGTCGATGATCTGCTGCCACTTGGCAGTTTCGCGATCGATGAGCTGCTTGAACTCGGCGGGCGAGCCGGTGGCCGGTTCGGCGCCCAGCGTCGCCAGGCCCTGGCGGACTTCCGGCGCTTGCAACGCCTTCTGGATGGCCGCGTTCAGCGAGGCCACTACGTCGTCGGGAGTGCCCTTGGGTGCGACCACGCCGCCCCAGGCGACGGTCTCGTAGCCCTTCAGGCCCGCTTCGTCCAGCGTGGGTACGTCCGGCATCAACGCCAGGCGCTTCAGGCTGCTGACGCCGATGGCGCGGACCTTGCCGCTCTTGACCAGCGGCGCGGCCTCGGAGGTGTTGACGAACAGGTAGTCCAGCCGGCCACCCAGCAGATCCTGAATGGCGGCGGGGCCGCCGTTGTAGGGGATGAACATCACGTCCAGCTTGGCCATGCTCTTGAAGAGCTCGCCGCCCATGTGGCCGGTGGTGCCGACGCCCGACGCGCCATACGACAGGCGGCCCGGCTCCTTGCGGGCGCGATCGATCAGGTCCTGCACGCTGGTGACGGGCGACTCGGCCGGCACGATCAGGGCGTTGTACAGATCGAACATGTGGGCGACCGGTGTCAGATCCTTGTCCACGTCGTAAGGCAGGCGCTTGAACAGCGAGCGGTTCACGGCGAGCGTGTTGATGTTGCCGTAGCCGACCGTGTAGCCGTCCGGCGCGGCGCGCTTGATGAGCGCGATGCCGATGTTTCCGGCGGCGCCGGGGCGGTTCTCGATGACCATCGTGGCGCCGGTGTCGCGGGCGATCTGGGTGGTGATCAGGCGCGACAGCACGTCGGGCGAGCCGCCGGCGGCCGATGGCACCACGAAAGTGATGGGCTTTTCGGGATAGCCGGCGGCCGAGGCGGCGCCAGCGAAGGCGACGCTGAGCGCCGCCATGGAAAGACTGCGAAGGATTGTGCTGCGCATGATGGATTTCCCCTGATTTTGTTTTGTGGAGCGGGCAGATTACACCCGGCCATGCGGCACTGCGTCATCGAAAAATGTCTCAAACCTATAATCCCCAGTTATTGAAAAAGGGGAAGAAATGGAAGCGGATGCGTATGCCGACGAGGTCGGACCGAGCGCCGGGCGGCCGCTGAACCTGCGCCAGATCGAGGTGTTCCGGGCCATCATGATGGCGGGGTCGATCAGCGGAGCGGGGCGCATGTTGCATGTGTCGCAGCCGGCGGTGAGCCGCGTGCTCGCCCTGACCGAAAACCGCCTGGGCTATCGGCTGTTCGAGCGCGTCAAGAGCCGGCTGTCGCCCACCGCCGAGGCACGGCGCCTGTATGCCGAGGTCGAGCAGGTGTATGGCGGCATCCAGCGCGTGAATGACCTGGCCGCCAGCCTGGGCCAATCCGGCGCGGGGATGCTGAAGATCGTGGCAAGCGCCAGCTTCGGGCAGCGCCTGATCCCCATGGCGCTGGAGCGGTTTCGCGGACGCAATGCGGGCGCGCGGGTCGATTACCGCAGCGTGACGTTCGACGAACTGGCCGCGTATTTCCTGTCGGGCCAGGCGGACATCGGCATTTCCATGCAGCCGCCCGATCATCCCAACCTGACCTCGGTCCGACTGGCGCGGGTGCCGGTGATCTGCGTGCTGCCGCCGGCGCATCCCCTCGCCAGCCACGAGGTGGTGTTGCCTGAAGACTTTTCGTCGGCGGCATGGATCGGCTATCCGCGCGACACGCCGCTGGGCCGCGCGTTGCAGCCGTTCTTTGGCGAGGGTCCGCGTTGCGCGGCGGCGATCGAGGTGCATTCCCCCGTGACCGCCTGTTCGTTCGTGCAGCAGGGGCTGGGCCCCGCACTGGTGGATGCCTGGTGCGTCACGCCGGATCAGGCCGCCCACATGGCGCTGCGTCCGATCCAGCCCGAGGCCAGCGTCGAAATCTGGGCGACGCATTCCAACCTGAGCGCGCCGCCCTTGCTGGCGCGGCGCTTCCTGGCCGCCGTGAAGAAGATACTGGACAGTGAAACGCTGCCCGGTCTGGCGCCTTAGCAGGCCGGCCCGGCGCCGGACGGGCAGCGAAAGGCGTTACAGCCCTTCAGCCTGCAGCGCGGCCTTGACGCCGGCGTTGGCTTGCATGCGTTCGAAGAAAGCCGACAGGTTTGACAGGCCGGAGAGGTCCACTTCCTTCGCGTGCGCCCAGCGCAAGACCACATACAGGTAGGCGTCGGCGATCGACGGTGCGGCGCCCGCCAGATAAGACTTGCCCGCCAGTTGCGCATCCAGTTGCGCGAACAGCTTGGTCAGCAGCGACGAGGCGGACGCGGCCAGTTCCTTCTGCGCGGCTTCATCCTTCAGGTAGCGCTGCGCGCCAAAGAGCAGCGAGAAGGTCTTGTGCACGTCGGAATTGATGAAGCCGACCCAGCGGCGCACTTCGGCGCGCGAACGCGCAGTGCCGTCGCCGAGCAGCGTGCTTTCTGGGGCCTGTTCGGCCAGGTACTCCAGGATGGACACGTTCTGCGTGATGGCCCAGTCGCCATCGGTCAGGGCAGGCACGGCGCCCAACGGATTGATCCGCAGAAACTCAGGCTCCTTGAGCGCCTCGCGGCTGAGTTTGTGCGTTTCGTACGGCTTGCCGATCCACTCGAGAACGATGTGGGAAGCGAGCGAGCACGCGCCGGGCATGTAGTACAGTTTCATCTGTTGGAGTCTCCTGGGAGGAAGAACGGGAGAACTCCCGTCCGTGGGCGTTATGGTACGCCAACCGGGTATGCCATTCGCGAGTGGCCCCGCGCCTCTCTGTCATGCCTTCCGCGCCCGCTTTCCAATCTGTCGCCGCCGGAGATGTCCATGCAGTCACGCACCGCCGCGAGCACGCGCGCGATTCCCTTGCTCTTGTCCTTGGCCCTGGCCTGCGCCTTCGCGCCCGCGATCGTGCAAGCCTCGCAGGAACCGCCCTCGGCGCCTGCGCGAGTGACGCCCGTCGTTGGCGGCCTGGACCATCCCTGGTCCATGGCGTTCCTGCCCGACGGCGGCATCCTGATCACCGAACGACCTGGGAACCTGCGGCTCTTGCGTACGCCAGGCGGTCTGTCCAAGCCGCTGGCCGGCGTGCCCAAGGTGGCCGCGCGGGGGCAGGGCGGCCTGCTCGACGTGGCGCTGTCTCCGAACTTTGCCTCCGATCGCTACGTGTACCTGGCCTACGCCGAATCGGACGGCGGCAAGAGCGGCACCGCGGTGGGGCGTGGACGGCTGGCCGACGACGCCAGCGGGCTCGAAGGGTTCAAGGTGCTGTTCCGCCAGGAACCCAAGCTGTCGTCCGGCCAGCACTTTGGATCGCGCCTGGTGTTCGACGGCAAGGGCCACCTTTACATTGCGCTGGGCGAAAACAACCAGCGTCCGACGGCGCAGGACCTGGACAAGCTGCAGGGCAAGGTCGTGAGGCTCAAGCTGGACGGCTCGGTGCCCGCGGACAACCCGTTCGTGGGCAAGCAGGGCGCGCGCCCCGAGATCTGGTCGTACGGCCACCGCAACCCGCAGGGCATGGCGCTCAACCCTTGGACTGGCGAGCTCTGGGAGAACGAACACGGGCCGCGCGGCGGCGACGAGATCAATGTCGTGCAGCCGGGCAAGAATTACGGCTGGCCACTGGCGACGCACGGCATCAATTATTCGGGTCTTGCGATTCCCGAGGCCAAGGGTGAAACGCTGCCGGGCATGGAATCGCCGATCTACTGGTGGCCGAAGTCGCCCGCCATCAGCGGCATGGCCTTTTATGACGCAGACCGGTTTCCGGCCTGGCGCAATTCGCTGTTCATCGGCGCGCTGGGCAACCAGAACCTGATCCGCTTGACCGTGGACGGCAATCGCGTGGTCGAGACGGAAAGGCTGCTGGTCGACCGCAAGCGCAGGATTCGGGACGTGCGGCAGGGGCCGGACGGTTATGTGTACGTGCTGACGGACGCTTCGCCCGGCGAGCTGCTGCGGGTGGCGCCGGCCGAAAAGGGAGGATGACCGCCATGAAAACCTATGAGCTCATCGGGTCCGCGGGCTGCGGCTCGGCCATCGTCGAGATGGCGCTGGTGCTGGCCAACGTGCCGCACATCCTGACGGACGTGCCGTATCTGAAGCCCGGTCCGGAGCGAGACCGGCTCCTGCATCTGAATCCGATGGGCCAGGTGCCCACGCTCATCATGCCCGACGGCGAGGTGATGACGGAAAGCGCGGCGATGATCCTGCATCTGAACGACGTGGCGCCGCAGGCGGGCCTGGCGCCCGCGCCCGACAAGCCGGAACGGGCGCGTTTCCTGAATCTGTTGGTGCGTCTGGTGGCGGCCGTCTATCCGACCTTCACCTATGGCGACGACCCGCCGCAATGGACGACGCCCGGTACGGCAGCGGACCTGTTGCGCGAGCGCGTCCACACGCGCCGCGCCGAGCTGTGGCAGGAGCTTGAACGCCAGGCGGGCGCGCCGCATATGCTGGGGCGGCGGTTTTCGGCACTGGACCTGTATGTGACGGTCATGACGCATTGGCGCCCGGGACCGTCGTGGTTCAGCGCCATGTGCCCGGCGCTGACGGCCGTGGCGCGCGAAGCCGCGATGGAGCCGAACGTGGCAAAGGTATTGCAGCGTCACTTTCCGCCGCCGACCGAATGACGCGGGTGGCCGGCTGCGGCGGCTTCAGGTTGCCGCGCGCCGGCGTGACTTGCTTCGGGCCTCGCGCACGGCGATGTACACGCCGCTGCCCGCAATGAAGACGGCGCCCAGATACGCATACGCGTCGGGCGCCTCGCGCCAGAAGATCCATCCCAGAATCGTGGCCCAGACCAGGCCTGTGTAGTCGAACGGCGCCACGACCGATGCCGGGCCGATGCGGAATCCCTGCGTGATCAGCGCCAGCCCCAGCGTGCTGAACAACGCGACGGCGCCAAAATACGGCAGGTCCTCGATGGCCGGCGCGCGCCAGACCCAAGGCAGTCCGACGGCGCTGCACACCAATTGCCCAAGCACGATGTAGAACGTGGTGGTCAGCATGCCTTCGGCGCGGCTGATGCCACGCGCCGTGATCATCATGACGGCGTAGAGCAGGGCAGTCGTCAGCGGCAGCAGCGTGGCGGGCTGAAAGGCCTGGGTGCCCGGCCGCACCACGATCAGCACACCGGCAAAGCCCGCCAGCACCGCGAGCCAGCGCTTGCCGTCCACGCGCTCCTTGAGGATGAACACCGACAGCGCGGTGACGAACAGCGGGGCGGCAAACGCGATCGCGGTTGCCTCGGCCAGCGGCAACGCCTGCAGTCCCAGATAGAAGCAACAGGCCGACACCACGTTGATGGCGCCGCGCGTCAGGTGCAGGCCAAGGTGGGTGGTGCGCAGCACGCGGCGTCCGCCCAGCCACAGCGCCAGCGCGGTCACGAAAGGCAGCGCGATCAGCGCGCGCAAGAACAGGATTTGCAGCGGGTTGTAGTGGGCGCCCAACCATTTCGCGTTGGCGTCGCTGAGCGTCAGGAAGAAGATGCCGCCCGCCACACAGGCGATGCCGGCAAAGGCGGAATGCTCACGGGCGGCGGGTAATACGGTCGAAGGGGACATCTGAAACCTGCAAGGGCGGCGGTTCCTGCCGCCGGAAAATGGAGAGCGGAAAGACTTGTCAGCCTTGGGCGCGATAGGCGGCCAGCGCGACCATTGCCCACGCGGCCAGAAAGGCGGTCCCGCCGAATGGCGTAACGGCACCCAGCCAATGCGTGCCGGTCAGCGCCAGCACATACAGACTGCCCGAGAACAGCAGGATGCCAACGAACATCACGACGCCCGCGGCCGACAGGAGCGGCGACCCGAAGCGGGCGCCCAGAAGCGCGATGATGAACAGGCCAAGCGCGTGGACCAGGTGGTACATCACCCCGGTCTGCCAGACGGCGAGCAATTCCGGGGTCAGCATGCGCTTTAGCCCATGCGCGCCGAACGCCCCGGCGCCCACCGCCACCATGAGATTCAACGCCGCGAGTATCGTGAGCTGCCGGTCCGTCATTGCCAGTCCTTGTGAGTGATGCAAAGGGGGAAATTTTGCCGCCGCCTATGATATGCCCAAATATGGTGCGCGCATGGCTTGCGCGTGGATTTCCAAATGGGATATCATAAATTCAATTTGGTAATCCAGCCGCCGGCCCGCCCGGGCGTATCCTTCGATCCGGCACCTGCGGCGCACGGAGCAGACCATGACCATTACCCTTGCGGACAAGTCCCCGGCCAAGCGCGGCGCCACCACCAAACGGCCGCCGCGCACCACCTCGGCGCGCGCAAAACAGTTGTTTCGAGGCCTCGTGGACAGTCCCCTGATGGACATCGCACGCGACGTGCACCGCGGCCTGCCCGCGCAGATGGTCGACGATGCCGCCGACTACCTGCAGGTTCCCAAATCCGAAATCATGGCGATCACGGAGGTCAAGGCGGCCTCGTTGTCGCGTTGGTCGCGCGAAGGCCAGGCGCTGCCGCTGGGCGAATCAGATCGCCTGGCCCGCGTTGCCCGTGTAGTGCGCGTCGCCCGCCAGGTGCTGGGCAGCGACGAGGAGGCGGTGCAGTGGCTGAACACGCCCGTGCCCGCGCTGGGCAACGTCAAGCCGTTGTCGCTGCTGACCTCGGACGCCAGCAGCCGAATCGTCGAGGATACCCTTGCCCGCGCCGCCGCGGGCGTCTACGCATGACCGACTACGTTTCGCTGTGGCGCATCGGCACGACCGCCGGCAAATACCGGGCGGACGACCTCAGCGGCGCCGGGGCGGCAGCGGTGGGCGGGCGCTACAACAGCCCGGGCACGCCGGTGGTCTATGCCTCGGCCAGCGTGGCGCTGTCGGTGCTGGAGACCGTGGTGCATTTTGCCGCGCGCGCGTCCGAGCACGCCAACCGCTACCTGATTGAACTGGCGGTGCCCAACGGCATCTTTGACGCGCGCCAAACGCTTTCGCTCGGCCAGCTTCAAAACGACTATCCGTTCTGGGACGCGGTGCCCTTTGCCGAGGCCTCGCAAGCGGTGGGCGACAACTGGGTGGCGTCGGGCGTGTCGGCGTTGCTTGAACTGCCGAGCGCCATCGTTCCGTACCGCGGCGTGCCGGACTGCAATTTCCTCGTGAATCCCGCGCATCCCGACGCGGAGCACATCGTGGTGGTGCGGCGCGAGCGCTTCATCTACGATCCGCGGCTGCGGCCGGCGTAGGCGCGTGGCCGTGCGCGCCCGTTGCCGGGCGCGCACACGATTACCAACGTCGATCCCTCAGTCCACCGTCAACACGGCGCGTCCCACGACCTTGCCCGCGCGCAGCGAGGCCAGCACGCTGTCGGCTTCGGCCAGCGCGTGGCGATGGACCGGCATGGGCGGCACCTTGCCGGCGCGCACCAGTTCCATCAGTTCCTTCAGTTCGGCCAGGTTGCCCACGTAGCTGCCGATGATCGACAGCGCCTTCATCGGAATCAACGCGATGGGCCAGTTCGAGCCGCCGCCAAAAAGACCCACGATGATGAGCTTGCCGCCCTTGGTCAGGAAGTCGAACGCCAGCGAGGTGGTGGCCGGCGCGCCGACCAGGTCGATCGCGGCCTGGACCGGCTTGCCGCCGGCGGCCTGGAT
>DALZRX010000179.1:0-7799 GCA_032015805.1 Achromobacter sp. | reverse complement strand
AGGGAGGGATTCAGCTTTCGGTCAGGTTTTGAGCGGGTGGGGGACGGATTGGAGGTAGCGCTGAGGCGGCGCACCCAGCGCGCGGTGGAACATGGCCGAGAACGCGCTGGCGCTGCGGTAGCCCAGGTCGGCCGCGATGCGCGCTACCGGCACGCCCAGCGACAGCCTGCACACGGCGTCGGCCAGGCGCACCTGCTGCACCCATTGGCGGTAGTTGAGGCCCAGCTCGGCTTGAAACAGACGGATTAACGTGCGCGCGCTGGCGCCGACCTCGCTGCCCCAGTCTTCAATGCCGCGTTGCAGGCCAGGTTGGTCCAGAATGGCCGCGCAGATCGCCTGCAGGCGCCGGTCGCGCGGCCAGGGGATCTGGATCGGCACGATGCGGGCAGCCGCCAGCTCCGCAAGAATCAGCGCGGCGATCTGCTCGACCCGTCCCCCCAAGGGGTAGTCGATGGGTTCGGCCGTCAGCGCCAGGATCAGTTCGCGCAGCAGGCCGCTCACCTCGATCACCTGGCACTGCGGCCAATAGGCTTGCGCGGCGTCGGCCTGGATGTAGAGGGACCGCATGGAGACCGCGCCCACCATGTCCACGCCGTGCGGTACGCCCGCCGGCACCCACAGTGCGCGCAGCGGGGGCAGCGCCCAGAAGCCGCTAGGCGTGGTGACGCGCATCACGCCGTCGACGGCATAGATAAGTTGCGCGCGCGGGTGCGAATGCGGGCCGGTCTGTGCGCCGGCGGGAAATTCCTTGGCCATCGCCGTGACGACGCGGGGGCGGTGCTGGTAGTCCTGGGCGTCGATGCTGCGGGCGGGGTCGAGGACAGGGCGGACGGCCATGGTGTCACTTCCGGCAAAAGGATGAGGGGGCGCCCGAAAGCGCATGGCGCCTATTTTGTCACTTTAGCGACGAAAAATGGCAGATGGCTTCGCGGCCGGATTTCTACACTGAAGCCTCGCTCCGGCGTCTGACAGGCCGGTCCTTTTCTTTGTGTGCAAGCCATGAACTCCGCTCAGAATCCTGCCGCCGGCCTTCCTGCCGCACCCCACGCCGCCGCACCTTCCGAGGCACCGGCAACCGCGTCCGATCCATCCACCGCCTTCAAGGTGTTGGGCGCGATCAGCGTGGCGCATCTGATGAACGACATGATCCAGTCGATCCTGCTCGCGATCTATCCGATGATTAAAGACTCGTTCAGCCTGACGTTCACGCAGATCGGGCTGATCACGCTGGTCTATCAGCTTGCCGCCTCGTTGCTGCAACCGTTCATCGGCTTGTATACCGACCGGCATCCCAAACCGTATTCGTTGCCTGTCGGCATGGGCTTCACGCTGGTCGGCCTGGTGATGCTGTCGATGGCGCCATCGTTTGGCTGGTTGCTGGTGGCGGCGGTGCTGGTGGGAACGGGCTCGTCGGTGTTCCACCCCGAATCTTCCCGCGTGGCACGGATGGCGTCGGGCGGGCGGCACGGGCTGGCGCAGTCGCTGTTCCAGGTGGGCGGCAATGTGGGGTCGGCACTGGGGCCGCTGCTGGCCGCGCTGGTCATCATTCCGCACGGCCAGGGCAGCGTGGCGTGGTTCTCGGTGGCGGCGCTGTTCGGCATTGTGGTGCTGATGTGGATCGGGCGCTGGTACAGCGCCAACCGCGTGCTGCTCAAGCCGCGTGCGCGGCGCGAAGGCGCGGGCAATGGATTGACGCGCAATCAGGTGCTGGGCGCGATGGCCGTGCTGGGCGTGCTGGTGTTCTCCAAGTACTTCTACCTGGCCAGCCTGAACAGTTACTTCACGTTCTACCTGATCGACAAGTTCGCGCTGTCGGTGCGCGAGGCGCAGCTTTACCTTTTCCTGTTCCTGGCTGCCGTGGCGGTGGGCACCGTGGTGGGCGGGCCGGTCGGCGACCGCATCGGCCGCAAGATCGTGATCTGGGTGTCGATCCTGGGCGTGGCGCCGTTCACGCTGTTGCTGCCGCACGCCAACCTGTTCTGGACCGGCGTGCTGGTGGTGATCATCGGCGTGGTGCTCGCATCGGCATTCTCCGCGATCGTGGTCTATGCCCAGGAATTGGTCCCCGGCAAGGTGGGCATGATCGCGGGCCTCTTTTTTGGCTTCGCCTTCGGCATGGGCGGCCTGGGCGCGGCCGCGCTGGGCAGGCTGGCCGATGCCACCAGCATTGCCTACGTCTATCAGGTCTGCGCGTATCTTCCGCTGCTCGGCATCGTCGCCATCCTGCTGCCGAAGATGCGTCGCGCGTAGCCCCTGGCGGGCGCCCGGTGTCAGCCAGCGCGCAGCGATTGCAGGCGTGGCAGGCGGTGATCGATGCCGTCGATCTGCCCGGCGCCGCCATGATGGATGACGGCCACCCGGGCGCCACGCAGTTGCGCAAGCTGCTCGGCGCTGACCCCAAAGCTCTTGGCCAGCCGCTGGTCGGTGAGCGGCCGGATCGGCTTGCGCCGGTCCTTGCCGCCGAAGCGCCGGTGGTTGTAGACCGCCCAGCCCACCAGCACCGCGGCATTGGCCGCGGCCAGCACGGCATAACCCCACAACGTCTGCACGGTCGGAAGAAAGACCGGCAATAGCGGCGCGTCGGGGCCGCCTGCGGCGCCGCGCAGAATCGCCAGGATTCCGGCGCCAAACAGGTAGACGAAAGCGAACCAGCCGAAGGCGGTCAGCGCGAGGTCGAAAAGATAGCCCGCGCGCGAGCGTTGCGTGGTGATGATCATGATGCGTCCGGTGATTTGATGCCGCGGTCGGGGCTGGTCCAGCGCGCGCGCTCGGCCTGCTTGCGCAGCATGACTTTGGGGAAACTGACCAGGGTGGTGAGCAGGCTCACCATCCAGTAGGCCAGCGGATACCAGATGACCCAGTAGAGCGCGCGCCACAGGCCCGGCTCGTAGCGGCGGTCGATCAGGATGCTGATGGCGAACTGCAGCAGGCACACCACCGCCAGCATCATGCCGGTGAAGGCGGGCGGCATCAGGCTGGCGATGTGCATGTTGTTGGGCAGCGTCACGACCTGGCTGATGAGCCACAGCAGCACCGAGACGCCGAAGGCGAAGGCCCAGGCGGTCGACAGGCAGAACTCCAGCATCAGCGGCCACAGGCGGCGGTGGCGCCAGTTCCAGATCGAGCGCAGGTTCTTCAGGAATACTTCGGCGCCGCCCTGGGCCCAGCGCAGGCGCTGCTTCCAGATGCCGCGCAGCGTCTCGGGCATCAGGATCCAGCACAGGCCGCGCGGCTCGTAGAAGATCGACCAGTGGTCGCGCTGCAGCTTCCAGCTGATGTCGATGTCTTCCGTGATCATGTCCAGGCTCCAGTAACCGACCCGGTCGAGCGCGGCGCGCCGGAAAGCGGCCACCACGCCAGAGACGGTGAAGACCTGGCCGTAGATGCGCTGGGTACGCTTGATCAGGCCGATGATGGAGGAGAACTCGCCCACCTGGACGCGGCCGATCAGGGTCGAGCGGGTGCGGATGCGCGGGTTGCCGGTGACCGCGCCCACGCGCGGGTTGTCGATCAGCGGCGCCACCAGGTAAGCGGCGGCGTCCGGATCGAGCACCGCGTCGCCGTCGATGCAGACCAGGTATTCGCTGCGCGCGGCCAGCGCGCCCATGCGCAGCGCCATGGCCTTGCCCTGGTTCTGCGCCAGGTGCACCACGCGCAGCCGCGCATGCTCCGCCGCGAGGCGGTCCAGCAGCGCGGCCGTGCCGTCGGTCGAGCCGTCGTTGATGGCGATGACTTCGATGTGCGGATAGTTCTGGCCCAGGGCCGCCAGCAAGGTCTCCTCGCCGTTGTCCGCTTCGTTGAAGCAGGGCACCAGAATGGACACCAGCGGCGATCCGGTCAATTCGGGCGGGTTCCGCTCGTGATTCCAGGCCCAGTGGCGTTCCCAGTGCCACCAGAAATAGATGCCGCCCGCCATCCACATGCCGGACATGAACAGGGGATAGAAGAACACGAAGCCCAGCAGCGCTTCGCCGGTCAGCATCAGGGTGAAACCGAACGGTGCGCCGAGCACCGCGCAAAGAATCAACAGGGCAATCAATCGATCAGTCATTGGAGGGGATACCAGGCTTCGGAGATGGCGGGCCGGATGACTTGCAACCGGGGCTGGTCTTGCGAGAAATCGTCGGGGTAGTAGCCAAAGCTGCGGGCGCCCCGCAACTGCAGGCGGCGCATCCAGCCGGCCAGCACGCCGGTGTCCACGGGCGTGGCTTCGGGGCGGCCAGGGCCGGTGCGCCAATCGCGGCTTTGCAGTTCGAACACGGTCTTGGACAGCGCGCCGGGCCGGCTGGCGACGATGTCGACCAGCTCATCGAGCCAGGCGTTCTCCTTGCCGGGCGCCACGTTTTCCATTAGCGGCATCGCCATCGGCGCGGTCCAGTCGTAGGCGGCAAGAAAGTCGTCCAGGTTCTGCGCAAACCACGTCTCGCTTTCGGGATTGAGGATGGGCTGGGCGTAGAGGTTGCGCGCCGTCTTGATCTGCGGTCCGCGCACCGCGCGCACCCGTTCGGTGAGTGCGTGGGTGAAGTCCACCAGGTAGCGGCTCTTGTAGCGGGTCCAGCGCTGCATCGTGTCCGGATCCGCGCGCAGTGCGGCGATGGTGCCGGGCAGCCCCGCGGCGCCGTACGCAGCCAGGGCGGCCGGGCTGGCGTCCTCGAAGTCCGACAGCAGCGCGTCGTCGTGGAACAGGATCCCGTCGAAGATCGCGTAGCGCGCCAGGTCTTCATAGACATCGCCGATGCGCGCGCGCACGGTGGCGTCGAACGGCGACAGGCGGCGGTATTGCCCGGTGTCGGGCGCCGCCTGTCCGGTGTCCGGATCCCAGCGCGCCACGCGGGGCAAGGCCGGGTCCATGTCGAACGCCAGCACGGGCATCCAGGCGTAGACCATCACGTTGGCGCGGTTGTGCAGTTGCCATGCCGCGCGGTTGAAGAGGTCGGCACGCATCGGCAGCCAGCGGTTGGGGAAGTACACCGACTTCACCAGCCCATCGCCCTGAGGATCGGAGTAGGCCTGCAGGAACACCGTGTTGATCTGCATGTCGAGGATGCGCTGCACTAGCGCGCCCAGGTTGCGATCGGTCTGTTCGGGATCCGGGTCGTAGACGTAGTCCAGGTCGATGTGCGCCACGCGCATCAAGGGATCGGTTTCCATGCCCACCACGCTGTTGGCAAAGGACTTGAGCGCCGGATCGCTGGCCAGCAGCATGCGGGGCGTGGACATCAGGCGCGCAAGCTGCCCTGGTCCGTCTTCGAGGGTCAGCGCCATCTCATAGCCGTTCTCGGCGGTGATGCGCAGCGTCGAGCCGCCCTCCGCGCCGTAAGGCCAGACCCACACCCGGGGCTTCTTGCCGGTGACCGACCGGATCTTCTCCGTGATGGCGGCAACGTCGCGCCCCATGCGGGCGTCGAACTGCGCCTCGGTCTCGTATTGGCCGGTGCGCGCGTCGTAGGACCGGATGGCGGCGGCCGGCTCGGTGTTGCCTTGCGGATTGGCCATCGCACCGTAGTGCGACGCGTCGGTGTGCGCGGCAATCTCCACCAGTCCGGAACGCGATATCTCACGGATCTCGTCCCAGTTCAGGAAGCGGGCGCGGGCTTGCGGGCTGCCGCCAAAATCCACCGGGCGATCAGACGGGGTATCCATCCAGACGCCGACGGGCGCGAGCAGCGCGGGCCAGCCATAGGCTTTCAGGATGGGCAGCACGCGCGTGTGAAAGCTGCGGTAGCCGTCGTCGAACGACAGCAGCACGGCACGGTCGGGCAACGGCCTGCCGCCTTGGCGGGCCGCCAGGATCTGGTCCACGGACACGGCCTGGTAGCCGTTGGCGCGCAGCCAGGCAAGTTGTTCGGCCAGCCGGTCGGTGCGCACGCTGAGAAAGGCCTGATCGGGGTCGTCATCCTCGACGTCGTGATAGGCGAGGGCCAGGAACTGGCCGTTGACCCACGGCCGCTCGACGGCCGCGACCGGGCGGTCGGCGGGCGGCGTATAGACCGGAATGTCCTTGGCGCAGGCGCTGAGCAGCAGGATCAGCAAAAGCAGCATGCCGGCCAGAATCAACCGGGTATGGAGTTTGAGCATCATGTCGTTTCCAGAAGTCCGGTTCAGAAGCGGTAGGCAAGGTCGAACACGACGCGCAGTTCACGTTCGCGCTCGCCGTCGTAGGGGCGGCTGGTGCCGGTCACCATGAATCCCATGTCCAGGACGTCGTTTGCGCGGTAGCGCTGCCCGTAGCCCAGCGCGACCACGCCGCCCGTGCCGTAGCCTTGCTGGCTGTAGGCGCCGGCCCCCAGCGTGCCGATCTGCTCCCAGGCGGTCTCGTAGCGGCGGTGCAGCGTGTGCGTCACGCGCACGGCCGGCAAGGCCATGAAGTCGGCGCTGGGGTTGAAGTAGGGCGCATCGTCGCGAGTATTGCGCTGGGTCGACAGGCCGAGCTCCAGATCGGCCTTCACGTGTGGCGCGGTGTAGACGCGTTCACGGCCGGTCAGCCCGAATTCCCAGCGGCTGTTGCCGTCACTGAAGTGCGAGGGGGCGGCCGACAGCGTCCATTCGCGGCGCTCATCGGCGCGCCAGCGCACGTAGAGGGACAAGCCGTTGGATGAAATATTGTTGGTCAGCGCGCGCAGGGGCGTGTCGCGCGACAGGATCGCGCCCGACCCGCCGACCTGCCAGTGGTCATTCAGGTCGTAGGCGGCTGACAGCCGCACGCCGGGCTTGACCCCGTGGCCGTAGTCGTTGGTGGAGACTTCGCCTTCGACCGTCAGGTCTCGCACGCGCCACTCCACGCCGGTGCGCAGCCAGCGGTAGTTGCCTCGGCCTTCCTCGAAATCTCCCGCGGCATAGCCGCCCCCGCCGAAGACGCGCCAGTCGTAGCCCACGGGCGGGGAATACAGCACGGCGTCGATGCCGAAGTCGCCGTTGCCGGTGACAGGGCTGTCCGAGGCCAGGCCGCGGTAGCCGCTGATGCGCAGTTCGGCTTTGCGGTGGACTTCCCATTCCCGCGCGAGGCGCCGGCTTGTCAGATTCTCCGGCGACCGGCTGAGCGTGTCGGCGGACAACGCCTCGGCCTGCCGCCATTCCTGCAGGTCCAGCGCGGTGAAGCCCTGGCCGTTCTCCACGGCCAGATTGCGCGGCGCCAGCGTTTCGGCCAGCTTCAGTTCGACCTCCGAGGCGCGGGGCAACGAGCGGGCGCGCTGGACGGTTGCCAGGTCGCTGCGCAATCCGGAGTTGTTGGGCGCCTGCCGCACCATCTGCGCCAGGCGCTGATGGGCCTCGATCGTGTCGTCGGCCTGAAGGCGCGTGGCGGCCAGGGTCTGGCGGCTTTCCAGATGCAAGTCGTTGGGCAGGCGCGTGGCCTGGCCCTTGTACCAGAGCCAGGGGGCATAGCCGGCGGCGACCGCCTCCGTGACAGGAGGCGTCTCGTCGTACTGCTCGCCCTCGGCCAGCGCGTAGTACAGGCCGGTCTGGGTTGCGAGGCGCTGCTGAGGATCGTCGCCGTGCTTGCCTTCGCTTGCGGCAATCTGCAGGTAAAGGTCGCGGGCACGCTCGGGTTGGCGCAGGTGCAGGTAGGCGGAAGCCACGTCGGCCAACGCGTAACGCGGCACGTCGGCGCCCTCGGCCACCAATGCTTCGTATTCCTGCGTCAGGGCATTCATCTGGACGCGGGCGTGCAGGGCATGCAGGCGGTCGATGCGGGCGCGCAGCACGTCGGCGCGTGCTTCGTCGCCCAATTCTCGCCATTCGGCAATTGCGGCGGCGTAGCCCGCCAGCGCCCGATCGGCGATGGCAAACCGTTCGGCCTC
>DALZRX010000178.1:0-7801 GCA_032015805.1 Achromobacter sp. | reverse complement strand
CACCAGGAAGCCCTGGCCATCGTAGAAGTTGATGCCGGCGTGGATGATGCCCAGTGCCGTGTCGCGCTGCTGCGTGACCGTGGTGTTGCGGGTCAGCACGTCGACCTCGCCGGACTGCAGCGCGGTGAAGCGTTGCTGCGAATTGAGCGGCACCACCTTGATCTTGTTCGCATCGCCGAAGACCGCGGCGGCGATGGCGCGGCACAGGTCCACGTCCAGGCCCTGCCATTTGCCTTGCGCGTCGGGCGCGGAAAAGCCCGCAAAGCCCGTGGTCGTGCCGCAAGCCACGGCGCCGCGCTGTTTGACGACGTCCAGCGTTGCCGCCTGCGCGCCCTGCGCTGCCGCCATCAAGAGCGCCGCGCCCACCAACCCTTTTGCAATGTTCATGACCTGGATTCCTTTCTGCTAGCGGGCGTGAAAACACGCCGAGGCGAGAAGCTTATAGACATGAAGCGCCCTCGCCAAATAACGAGCGCTTATTTAGGTATGCCGCCGGCGCGCGCCGGCGGCTTCGCGCAGAAAGGATAGCAATGCGGGGCGGGCGGGACGCTGCGCGCCGTCAAGCCGCCAGCGAGATCGACACCGGCTCGTTGGCCTGGCACGCGTCGAGCGCGCGGCCCAGGCGCACCATGCCCTGCGCGATCTGGCTTTCGTTCATGGTGGCAAACGACATGCGCATGGCGAAAAGATCGGCCTGCGCCGCGTCGGCGTAGAACGCCTTGCCGGGCACGTAGACCACCTCGTGCTCGATGGCGTAGGGCAAGAGGCGGGTTGCGTCCACGTCGCCGGTCAAACGCGCCCAGAAGAACATGCCGCCTTCGGGCTTGCTGAAGGTGATGCGGCCGTCGAGTTCGCGCGCCAGCGCGTCCGCCATGGCGGTGCAACGCAGGCCATAGGCGGCGCGGATGCGCGGCACGTGTTCGTCGTAGCGGCCGTTGGCCAGATACTGCGCCACGACTTCCTGGATCCAGGCCGAGGACGCCATGTCGTCCGCCGCCTTGGCAGCGACGCAGCGGCGGCGGATCTCGGGCGGGGCGACCAGCCAGCCGATGCGAAGCGCCGGCGCCATGGTCTTGGACATGCTGGCCAGGTACACGGCCCAATGACGAGCCTCGCCTTCGGCCAGCGCGGCGATGGGCGGCACGGCTTCGCCGGCAAAGCGCAGTTCGCTGTAGGGGTCGTCCTCGACGATGAGGAAACGGTGCTTGACGGCCAGTTCCAGCAGCCGCAGGCGGCGCTGGCGGGAAATGGTCGCGCCGCAGGGATTGGAGAACGAGGCAACGACGCAGACCATCTTGGGCTTCACGCGCGCGGCCAGTTCATCCAGCGCGTCGACGTCGATGCCGTCGGGGCCGGAGGGCACGGTGTGAACCGTGGCGCCGGTGTAGCGCAGGGCCTGCACGGAGTTGGGGAAGGCCGGCGATTCGATGATGGCGTGGTCGCCGGGTTGCAGCATGACGCGCGTGAGCAGCGCCAGGGCCTGTTGCGAGCCGCCCGTGACGACGAGTTCGGTGTCGGCATTGCAATGCAGGCCGCGTGCCGCGGACAGGCGCGCCAGTTCATGCCGGAGACTGGCCTGGCCGTCGATGTTGGAATATTGCAGGCAGGCGCCCAGTCGGGCCATGACCTGCGTCGAGGCGATCGACAGGCCGTCGACGTCGAACAATTCCTGCGCCGGATAGCCGCCGGCCAGCGAAATGGTGCCCGGACGCATCGCGTAGGGCATGAGCGATCGGATGGGGGAGGCGGGAGGATTCAGGAACGGCGTGGCAAAGACGTATTCGGGCGCTGCACTGGACATGGCGTGGGGACTTGGTAGAAGGGAAACGTGTCGCCCCGCAGGGCGGCGCCGGACGGCATAGAACTTTGAAATATAAACAAATGTCCGCAAATTCTAAGCCTGCGGTTCAGAGAGGGTCAACGGGCGTTTGGAGAGTGGTGGCGGGCGCGGGGTGACGGGATTGTCACCACCGTGAATGCTTGAATCTGGGGGGACTTTGGTTCGCTTTGGTCGACGGGTGGGGTTTTTGGGACGTCCGGCACGGCGTCGACCCGGGACGCGCGGGGCCACGATTGCGGTCCGGAGCCTTCGCTCCGGACTGCCCCGTTGTCATCCTCGTCCTCGCCTTCGGCGACTCCTACGGATTCGCTCGGGCTTATCGACGCCCCGCGCGCCCCGGGCCGCCACCGCACCGGACTCGCGTAATTGAAAGCGACGGCTGCGGGGGCGGTCAGCGTGCTTGGCATTTTTGCGCAGAGGTCTTCGGGGCGGAAGCGTCTTGCGGGGCCCGTCCCCGTTCGGCCGCGCGGGCGGCCTCCGGTGACTTACGCGGGGTCTTGCGGTGGGGGGATGACGCTTCGCGAGTGGGCGACTACGTCTTTTCCTGTTGACGGGGGTCCGCGCTTCTTAAACGGCCCTCGGAGATCTCCACGTGGGGCCGGGGCCGGAGGTCCTACACTATGGGACATTCCGTTTTTGCCAGAGGGCTGCATGACCGCCGAAGACACCATGGCCGGGCGCCTCGCCCTGATCCAGCAACGCATCCAGCAAGCCTGCGAGCGCGCGGGCCGCGCCCCCGGCAGCGTGACCCTGCTGCCCGTCAGCAAGACCTTCGGCGAGGACGCCATCCGCGAGGCGATGGCGCTGGGCTTGACCCGTTTCGGCGAAAACAAGACGCAGGAGATCCGCCAGAAGGCAGCCGCACTTGAAGGTCAGGGGCTGCAATGGGTGCTGATCGGCCACCTGCAGACCAACAAGGCCAAGGACGCGGCGCGCGACGCCGCCGAAGTCCAGTCCCTGGATCGCCTGGACTTGGCCGAAGCCCTGCACCGCCGCCTGCAGAACGAGGGCCGGACCCTGGACGTGCTGGTGCAGGTCAAGACCTCGTCGGAGCCCAGCAAGTACGGCATGGCGCTCGAGGAGGTCGGCCCGTTCCTGCGCCAAGTTGCCGCCGACTTCCCCACCCTGCGTGTGCAAGGCCTGATGACCCTGGCGGTCAACTCGCCGGATCCCGACGAGGTGCGCGCCTGCTTTCGCGCGCTGCGCGAGCTGCGGGACGGCCTGGCGCAGGAAAACATTCCCGGCGTATCGCTGGACCGCCTGTCGATGGGCATGAGCGGCGACTTTGAGCTGGCCATCGAGGAAGGCTCGACCGAGGTGCGGATCGGCTCGGCCATTTTCGGCGCTCGGCATTATCCGGATCCGCAGTAAGACAGGATGTGCGGGGGTTTGGAGGGGCTCGATGGACGAGCCCCTTTTTGCGTAGACGCAAGGCATAATAGCGACGCAAAAAAATTTGCGGCGCAAGTTGACGTCGATCAACGACGCGGGCGCCGCGCTTACGATACCCCGCACGAGGAGACACTCCATGCACAAGCACGCAAAGCGCCTGCTGGCGCTTGCCGCCCTGTCGCTGGCCGCTACCGCGGCTTCAGCCCAATCCTGGCCCACGCAACCGGTCCGCTGGATCGTTCCCTACCCCGCCGGCGGCGGCACGGACGTGGTGGCGCGCACCGTGGCAAGCAGCCTGGAAAAAGCGCTGGGCCAGACCATCGTGGTCGAGAACCGCCCCGGCGCGGGCACCATCATCGGCGCCACGGCCATCGCCCAGGCTGAACCCAACGGCTACCTGGTGGGCACGGCCGATTCGGGCACGCTCGCGTTCAATTCGTCGCTGTACGCCAAGCTGTCCTACGACCCCGCCAAGTTCACCTACATCGGCGGTATCGCCAAATTCCCGCTGCTGCTGGCCGTGAACGTCAATTCGCCGTACAAGACGGTCGAAGAGGTGATCGCCGCGGCCAAGAAGGAGCCGGGCAAGCTGACGTCGGCCTCCGCCGGCGCGGGCTCGCCGCATCACCTGGCGCTGGAACTCTTCAAGCAGCGCACGGGCGCCAACGTGCTGCACGTGCCGTACAAGGGCGCGGCGCCCGCCATCCAGGATCTCTTGGGCGGCCAGGTGGACATGATGTTCATCGACCTGGGATCGGGCCTGCCCAACGTCAAGGCCGGCAAGCTGCGCGTGCTGGCCGCCGCCACGCCCGAGCGCGTGCAGGTGCTGCCGGATGTCCCGACGATGGCCGAACAGGGCGTGGCCAACTTCACCGCCTACGCCTGGCAAGGGCTGGTGGGACCGGCCGGCCTGCCTGAGGCAGTCGTAAAGAAGCTGTCGGCCGACCTGGACGCCACGCTCAAGTCGCCGGCGGTGTCGCAGAAGATGCTGGACATGGGCGTCATCCCCATGCCCATGTCGGCGCAGGACTTCAAGACGTATTCCGAACAGGAGCGCAGCGCCTGGGCGGACGTCATCAAGAAGGCGAACATCAAGCTGGAGTGATTGCTCCGGCATCACGCAGCAGCGCGAAAAGCCGCGGTCGCCCGACCGCGGCTTTTTTCATGCGCGCCGGAAGGCGCCCATGCGCGGAGTCAGCCCGCCACGACGGGAATCTGGCGGGGCTGCGCTTCACGCACGCGCGGAATGCGCAGCGTCAGGAGGCCCTGCTTCACGCTGGCGCTGATCTGCGCGCGGTCGAACTCCTGCCCCAGCCGGAACGAGCGGCGAAAGAGCGGCGCACGCATTTCGCCCAGCACCAGCCGAAGGTCGCTGGGCGTCTCGACCGAGGCTTCGCCCTCGATCTGCAGCACGTCGGCCTCGACGTTGATGCGCAGCCTTTCCTTGGACACGCCGGGCAGGTCCGCGAGCAGGGTGATGCCTTCCTTGTCCTCGTAGATGTCGACGGCCGGCACGGTCACGCCGCGCCCGTCGCGCTTTTCGGAGACGTCCGCTTCCGCGGGTACGGTCAGGTCTTTGCGTTCGTTCATGATCGATACTCCTATGCGGTTGCGTTGGGGTTCACTGCACGGTCACGGTGCGCGGCTTGGCGGATTCCTTGCGCTTGATGGAAATGGCCAGGCAGCCGTCCGTATAACGCGCCTGCACGTTGTCGGGGTCCGCGTCGGCGGGCAGCTCGATGACCCGCGTGTAGCGGCCCTGGGCACGCTCGCGGGCGTAGTAACGGGCGCCTTCGGGCAGGTTCGCCAACTTGCGTTCGCCGCTGATGGTCAAGAGGCTTTTTTCGATGGACACGTTCAGTGCCTCGGGCTCCATGCCCGGGACGAAGGCCACGACTTCGATCGAATCGCCGGATACGCCGACGTTGACGGGCGGAAAGTACGCCTGGGGCGTCGCTCGCAAGGCGGCGGGCACGCCGGCGCTGCGGAGCACGCGGCCCATGTGTTCCTGAATGGCGTCGAACGCGCTGGCAAAGCCGCTGTCGTTGAAGGGAAAATTGCTCATGGAGGTCTCCTCGAATCAAAAAAGGGACCGATACAGACGCGCCGTATTCGCCACAACCGCGACCGCACGTCTGATCGCCTCAATCCCGAGTATGGGATCGGTTTTTTGGGTTTCAAGAGGTGGCGCCGGCCCGCGCGGCGGCGGTCTCGGTACTTCCGAAGCACGCGACCAAAAGCATGATCCAACCCCTAACGCGTCTTGGCCTTGGAAGCGTCCGAACGCCGGGACTCGATGAGCTTGCGTGTGTTTTGCAGCTCCTTTTGCAGCACCTCGGCCTCCGGGAGGACGGTGCGATAGTTGGCGGCCATGACCTTGGTCGGCAACCCCTCCAGCGCGTACCGCGCCAAGGCATGCCCTTTGTCGGCACACAGGATCAGGCCGACAGGCGGATTTTCGTCGCCGTACACCCAATGCGCCTTGGCGTAGTTGCAGTACATGTGCATTTGGCCGACGTCGGCATGCGTCAGACTGCCGAGCTTAAGGTCGATGATGACCAGGCAACGCAGCTTGCGATGGAACAGCAGCAGGTCCACGCGATACCAGGTGTGATCAATGCGCAGCCTGCGTTGCCGCCCGACAAAGGTGAATCCGTCACCCAATTCAAGCAGGAAGTCTTTCAGCCGCCGTATCAAGGCCTCTTCAAGGTCCGACTCCGTATATTCGTCCTTGAGGTCAAGAAACTCCAGGACATAGGGGTCTTTGATTGCTTCGCCAGGCGTGATCACATCCTGCGGCTTCGGCACCCTGCCCAGGGCAAGCATCGCTGTCCTGTCCTGGGACAGCACCGTGCGTTCGTAAAACTGGCTGTCAATCTGCCGGTCGAGCTGACGCACGCTCCAGCCTCCGCGCAGCGCTTCCTCTTCATAAAACTGGCGAGCGCGGCCATCCTTGACCGACAGCAGCCGAACATAGGCTGACCAAGGCAACTGAAAGCACTCCCGTTGATCGGCCGGGTCGAAATTCCGAGACGGTGTCTCGGAAATGGTCGGGCGGGGATATGCCAGGAAGAACCTATCTCCCAGTAACTGGCGGTCATCAACGAATTGACGCTGCGCGCGGCAGCTCGCCGCGCGGCGTCAAGAAGTTCCACGATGGCGCCGTGAATTCCTGCATAACCGACGGGCGATATGTTGGTCGTTCCCGTCCCTGAGGCAGCCTTACTGGTCACGCAAACGTCTCCTCGCAGCCATGCCTGCGCTCTGTCCGGGGAGAACATAGCGCATGGATGGCATCGCGGCGCTTGAAGCGTGATCAACTTGTCCGCCTTGCCGGATATGGACGAGAGGCGTTCGATCAGCGCTGCATGTGCGGCACCGCAAACCACCACGGCCACAAAAAAAAACCGCGGCCATCGCTGGCCGCGGTTTCGATTGATGCGTGCTGGCGCCTAGACCAGGACCCGTTCGATCCCGCCCGCGTTGGCGCGGCGCACGTAGTCTTCCATCCAGCCTTCGCCCAGGATGTGGCGCGCCATCTCGACCACGATGTAGTCGGCTTCCATGCCGGTGTCGCCCTCGTAGCGCGACAGACCCTGCAGGCACGACGGGCACGAGGTCAGAACCTTCACGTCGCCCGTGAAGCCATCGCTGCGCATCGCGGCGTCGCCCTTGAGCAGTTCTTCCTGCTTGCGGAAGCGCACCTGGGTGGAAATGTCGGGACGCGAGACCGCCAGCGTGCCGGATTCACCGCAGCAGCGGTCGCTCTTGACCGCGCCGTCGCCCACCAGTGCGCGCACCGTCTTCATGGGCTCCTGCAGTTTCATCGGCGTGTGGCAGGGATCGTGATACATGTAGCGCACGCCCTTGGCCCCTTCCAGCTTGATGCCCTTTTCCAGCAGATACTCGTGAATGTCGATCAGCCGGCAGCCCGGGAAGATTTTGTCGAATTCGTAACCGGCAAGCTGGTCGTAGCAGGTGCCGCAACTGACGACGACGGTCTTGATGTCCAGGTAGTTCAACGTGTTGGCAACGCGGTGGAACAGCACCCGGTTGTCAGTGATGATCTGCTCGGCCTTGTCCGTCATGCCGTTGCCGCGCTGCGGATAGCCGCAACACAGGTAGCCCGGCGGCAGCACGGTCTGCACGCCCGCGTGCCACAGCATGGCCTGGGTGGCCAGGCCGACCTGTGAGAACAGGCGCTCGGAGCCGCAGCCCGGGAAGTAGAACACCGCTTCCGTGTCGGCCGTGGTGGCCTTGGGGTCGCGGATGATCGGCACGTAATTCGCGTCTTCGATGTCGAGGAGCTTGCGCGCGGCCTGCTTGGGCAGCCCGCCGGGCATCTTCTTGTTCACGAAGTGCACCACCTGCTCGCGCAGCGGCGGCTTGCCGACCGTGGCCGGCGGCTTGGCGGTCTGCTTCTTGACCAGGCCGGAGAACAGGTCGTGCGCCGCGCGCTGCACCTTGTAGCCCACGCCCACCATGGCCTTGCGGGTGGCGTTGATGGTGGCCGGGTCCTTGGCGTTCAGGAAGAACATGGCGCTGGCCGTGCCCGGATTGAACGACTTG
>DALZRX010000177.1:0-7816 GCA_032015805.1 Achromobacter sp. | reverse complement strand
CGTCCTCGGCGTCGGCCTGCGCCAGTTCCCGGGCGCGCGGCGTGTCGTTGGCCGCCCGGTGATCGCGGGCAAACACGGTGTAGACGGTGGGCAGCACGAACAGCGTGAACAGCGTGCCCACCAGCAGGCCCACCACGATGACCAGCCCCAGGCTGTAGCGGCTGTGCGCGCCGGCGCCGGTGGCGAACAGCAGCGGAATCAGCCCCATGACCATGGCGGCCGTGGTCATCAGGATGGGGCGCAGGCGGATGCGCGCGGCCTGTTCCATGGCCGCCCGCCGATCCAGGCCATGGCTGACCTGCATTTCGTTGGCGAACTCCACCATCAGGATGCCGTGCTTGCTGATCAGCCCGATCAGCGTCACCAGACCGATCTGCGTGTAGATGTTGACGGTGGCCATGCCCAGCGCCAACGGAATCAGCGCGCCGCAGATCGACATGGGCACACTCACCAGGATGATGAACGGATCGCGCAGGCTCTCGTACTGGGCGGCCAGCACCAGGTAGATGACGATGATGGCAAAGAGGAAGGTGATCATCAGCGCCGAGCCTTCCTGCGTGAACTGGCGCGCGTCCGACTGCCAGTCGTAGCTGAAACCCGCCGGCAGCGACTGCGCCTGTTGCGTCAGGAACTGCACCGCGTCGCCCATGGTGACGCCCGGCATCGGGATGGCCTGGAAGGTCGCGGCGTTCAACTGGTTGAACTGCGTGAGCTTGTTGGGCTCCACGCCCATCGACACCGACACAAGGTTGGACAGCGGCACTTGCGCCCCCGTGGCGCTCTTCACGTGATACTGCGCGAGTGCCTGGGGCGAGATGCGCTGTTCCCGCAGGCTCTGCGGAATGACGTCATAGGAACGCCCGTCCATCCCGAAGCGGTTCACGTAGTTCTCGCCCACCAGCACCGCGAGCGTGTCGCCGATCGCCTTCATGGTGACGCCCAGGCTGTTGGCCTTGCTGCGATCCACCTTCAACTGCACGACGGGATTGTTGTAATCCAGGTCGCTGTCCACCACCATGAACAGCCCGCTTTCGCGCGCGGCCTTCTTCAGGCCTTCCATGGCGTCAAAGACCACCGCGTAGTCCGACGCGCTCATCAGCACCATCTGCACGGGCAGCCCGCCGGTGGACCCGGGCAGCGACGGCAACTGGAACGCGAAGATGTTGCTGCCTTCGATCCGGTTCGCCATGGCTTGCATGTCGGCCTGGATCTCGTCCGCCGAACGCTTGCGGTCCTGCCAGTCCACGAAGTCCACGCCGCCGATGCTGTTGGAGACGCCGTCGGAGCCATTGATCAGCCAGCGCCCCTTCTGCTCGGGCAGCGTCTTCATGACGTCGTCCCACTTCTTGCCGAACTTCTCCACGTAGTCGATGTTGGCCTGCTGAGGCGACTTGACGGCCGTCAGCACCGTGGACTGGTCCTCGACCGGCGCCAGTTCCTGCTGCGCGGCGTTGTACAGGAACGGCAGGCTGGCCAACACCGCCACCGCCAGGACGCCGGTGACCCAGCGATGATGCAGCGACACGTCCAGCACGCGGCCGTAGGCGTCGCCCAGACGGCCGAAGAAGCGTTCCGCCCTTCGGGCCATCCAGCCGTCGGCGACCCGGCCGTTCAAGAGAAACGAGCTCATCACGGGCGACAGCGTCAGCGCGATCACGCCCGATACGACCACCGCGCCGGCCAGGGTGAACGCAAACTCCTTGAAGAGCGAGCCGGTCAGCCCGCCCATCAGGCCGATCGGGGCGTAGACCGCGGCTAGCGTGATCGTCATGGCGATCACCGGCCCCGCCACCTCGCGGGCGCCGATCAATGCCGCGCGCACGGGGGACTTGCCCTCCTCGATGTGGCGGTGCACGTTCTCCACCACCACGATGGCGTCGTCCACCACCAGCCCGATGGCCAGCACCATGGCCAGCAGGGTCAAGAGATTCACGCTGAAGCCAAAGAGCGCCATGATGGCCGCGCCGCCCAGCATGGACAGCGGAATGGTCACCACCGGTATCAGCACTGCCCGCAGCGAACCCAGGCACAGGAAGATCACCGCCACCACGATGACGATGGCCTCCAGCAGCGTCTGCGTCACGCCGTCGATGGAGGCGCTGATGAAGCGGGCCAGCTCGAACGGCACCTGCACGCTGGTGCCGGGCGGCAGGTTCTGCTTGATGTTGGGCAGCAGTTCGTTCAGGCGCTTGACGATCACCAGCGGGTTGCCGACCGGCGTGGCGTTCAGGCCGAAGTACACAGCCGGCTCGCCGTCCATCAGGCCGCTGGAGTCGGTCGAGGCCGCACCCAACTCCACGGTCGCCACGTCGCCCAGGCGCACGATGGCGTCGCCCTCGCGCTTGATGACCATGTCGCGGAACTCGGCCACGTTGACCAGGTCGGTGTTGACCTTGATGTTGGACACCACATACAGGCCCTTGGCCTGGCCGGGCGCGGCCTGCACGTTGTTCTGGCGCAGGGCCTCGGCCAGCTCGCCGGCCGAGATGCCGCGCGCCGCCAGCCGGTCGGGGTCGAGCCAGACGCGCATCGCCAGCTTCTGGCCGCCGTACAGTTCCACGCTGGCCACGCCGTCGATCGACGACAGCTGCGGCTGCACCACGCGCGACAGGTAGTCGGTCAGCGCCGGCAGCGACATGGTCGAGCTGGAGAACCCCACGTAGGCCACGGCCGTCGCCTCGCCGGCGGACTTGACCAGCACGGGGTCGTAGGCGTCCTGCGGCAGGCGGTATTTGACTTCGTTGACCTTGGCCATGACCTCGGTCATGGCCTTGTTGGAATCGGCGTTGAGCTTCATGCGCACCGTGATCACGCTGCGGCCCTGGGTGGAGGACGACGACAGGTAGTCGATGCCCTCGACGGTGGCGACGGATTGCGCGATGGGCTGGGTGACGAAGCCCTGCATCAGGTCGGGCGAGGCGCCCGGGTACTGCGTGGTGATGGTGATGGTGGTGCTTTCCGTGAGCGGGTATTGCCGGACGGGCAACCCGCTCAGGGCCTTGATGCCCAGCAACAGGATGAGGGTGCTGACCACCAGCGCCAGCACGGGACGGCGCACGAACAGATCGGTGAACTTCATGATTGCCTCCGCGCTTACCGGGCCTGCGCCACGGCTTGCCCCGGCGCGGCCAGCGCCACGGTGTCGTCAGGCAGGATCTCGACGGCGGCGCCGTTGTGCAGGCGCAGTTGGCCCGAGGTCACGACCCGGTCGCCGGCCTTCAGCCCCTCGGTCACGACCACGCGGCCTCGCAGGCGTTCGCCCGTCTTCACATAGGCCTGCCGGACGGTCAGGCCGGCACCGCCCGCCGCGGGCGCCGCCACGACGTAGACCGAATCGCCATAAGCGCTATAGCTGACCGCCGTCTCGGGAACGGTGATGACACCGGGCCGGTCGGGCAGGCTGATCCTGCCGTGTGCGTACATCCCGGACGACAACGCGCCGTCGGCATTGGGGACGAGCGCCTGAACGCGCACCGTGCGCGTGCCCGGATCGACCTGCGGCTCCACCGTCGTGACCGTGCCGGGAAACGCGCGGCCGGCGTGAGCGTCCACCGTCACCGTCACCGGCTGGCCGACGCGCAGCGCGCCCAGCGCCTGCTCGGGCAGCGTGATGTTGGCGTACATCGAGGAGCCTTCCGTCAGCGACACCAGCGGATCTCCTGCGCGGGCGAACTGCCCCAGGTTCACGCGGCGCACGCCGAGCACCCCGTCGAACGGCGCCTTGATGCGCTTCTGGTCGATCAGCGCCTGCACCCGCCGCACGTCGGCGGCGGCCTGTTCATGGTCTGCCTGCGCCTGGTCGAGCTGCTCGCGCGTGGCGGCCTGCAACGGCACCAGCCGACGCGTGCGATCCAGCAAGGCCCGCGCATTGCGCGCCTGCGCTTGCAACCGCGCAAGCTCGCCCTGCTCGGGCGCGTCATTCAGTTGCACGAGCAATTGCCCTGTCCTGACCACTTCGCCCGCCGTGAACAGGATGTGCGCCACGCGCCCGTCGACCTCGGCCGCCACCATCACCTGACGGGTTGCCTCCAGCGAGCCGATGCCGGTGAGCACCACCGGGAAATCGGCCTGCACCGCGTCGGCGACCGCCACCTTTGCCGGCGGCATTGTCCAGCCGCCCCCTTGCGCCGTGCGGCCCGACTTCCAGTAAAGCGCTCCGCCGGCCAGCGCCGCCGCCAATGCCAGAGCGACCACCGCCCATGCTCCTGCCTTTGCCTTCATTTTTTGCTCGCTTCTATTTAAACAAGAATTGTCTTGGATAATCCACGAATCGCGGCTTTTCGTCAAAGCAGCGAAAGCAATGAAGGGAATAGCGGTGGCCTATGAGCCAAAAAAAAAGCCACGCGGACAGCGTGGCGGGAAGGGGAATGAAGGTGGGCGGCTCAGCCTCGCACCATGTGCAGGTAATGGCGGTGCCGTTCGTACTGGTCCAGGATGTCGCCGATCACCGCGTCGCGGCTCCAGCCCATGATGTCGTAGTCCTGTCCGCCCTCTCGGAGGTGGACTTCCGCGCGGAAGTACTTGCGCTCGTCTTCGTCGGCCGCCTCGTCGGGTGTCAGGCTGGGGCGCACGAAGGCCTGGGGTTGCACGGCATAGGAAAAGTCCAGATGCTCGCCATGCGAGACCTCCAGGACTGCCCCGCCCTCCTCCTCGTCTTCACGCACCTGCACGGCGTAGCCCTGCTTGCGCAATTCGTCGGCCACGTCTTCCAGGGCCGGCCGCGCCACGTCGGAGATGAAGCGCAGCACGTGGGCCCGGCGCGGCATCATGACCATGTTGCGCAGACGCCGCTCCCAGGACTGGCCGCCGCGCGCCGGGCGCGAGAGCGTCAGCGACTGGTAGCGTATGCCGCGCTTGGTCGCGTCGAGCCTGAGCGCCTTGAACAGACCCCACAGCGACAGCAGCAGGATGATCGAGAACGGCAGCGCGCTGGCGATGGTGGCGGTCTGCAGCGCGGTCAGGCCGTCGGCCAGCAGCAACGCAATGGCCACCGCGCCCATCAGCAGCGACCAGAAGATGCGTTGCCAGACGGGGGTACGATCCTGGCCGCCAGACGCAAGCAGATCCACCACCAGGGCGCCGGAGTCCGCGGACGTGACAAAGAATACGGCGACCATCACGATTGCCACGATCGAGAGCACGCCGCTCCAGGGCAATTGCTCGAGAAAGGCGAACAAGGCGAGCGAGGAGTCCGCCTCCACCACCTCCGCAAGCCCCTGCACCTTGTTGACAAGAATCATGTGAATCGCCGTGTCGCCAAACACGGTCATCCAGAACAGGGTGAAGCCGGCAGGCACCAGCAGTACGCCCGTCACGAACTCACGAATGGTGCGACCCCGCGAAATGCGGGCGATGAACAGGCCCACGAAGGGAGACCAGGCGATCCACCACCCCCAGTAGAACAAGGTCCATCCGCCAATCCAGTCGGTCGGTTCATAGGCGTAAAGATTGAACGTCTTGTTGACGATGTCGGAAAGATAGGCGCCGGTGTTCTGCACGAACGTCTGAAACAGGAACACGGTAGGCCCGACGACCAGCACGAACAGCAGAAGCACCACGGCCAGGACCAGATTGGTCTCGGACAGGATGCGGATTCCCTTGTCCAGGCCGCTCGCCACCGACACCGTCGCCAGACCGCAGGTGATGATGATCAGGATGATCTGCGACGAGACACCGACAGGAACACCGAACAAGTGGTTCAGTCCGCTGTTGATCTGCGCGACACCCAGGCCGAGGGACGTCGCAACGCCAAGCACCGTGCCGAGGATGGCGAAAACATCCACGGCGTGGCCGATCGGGCCATGGATCCGATTGCCGATCAAGGGATAAAGTGCCGATCGCAGCGTCAGGGGCAGGCCGTGCCGATAGCTGAAAAACGCCAATATCAGCGCCACGATCGCGTAAATCGACCATGCGTGCAGTCCCCAATGAAAGAAGGTTATCTTCATCGCCTCGCGCGCGGCGATGACGGTCCCCCCCTCGCCCACAGGCGGCGACATGAAATGCATGACGGGTTCGGCCACGCCGAAGAACATGAGTCCGATGCCCATGCCTGCGGAGAACAGCATGGCGAACCACGTGAAGTTGCGGTAATCGGGTTCGCTGTGGTCGGGCCCCAGTTTGATATCGCCGTATCGGCTCACGGCCAGGAACACCACCGCCAGCAGAATGATGGCGACGACCAAAATGTAGAACCAGCTGACATTCCCGAGAATCCAGCGCTGAACCGAGTCAAACAGGTTTTGCGCGGATTGAGGCGCCAGGATGGCGAAACCCACGAGGAGCAGCGTAGTGATCGCCGCCGGAAAAAACACGGGGCGATTGATGGTGGGAGTTCGGGTTTCCGAAGTCATGCGGCTGCTCCTTACGCCCGAGGATGAAAATTTGCGGCGCGAGCCCCTCAGTCAAACCGCGCGCCGTGACTATTACTATCACGACACAAACACGCCTGACAACTCACCGGCGCCCAAATGAGGGCGCGCCATGGAGCCAACCGATGATCGATCGCCTGGACCACCTCGTCCTGACATGCACGGACCCCGCCGCCACGGTGGATTTCTACACCCGCATCCTGGGCATGCGGCTCGAGACCTTCGGACAGGGACGGCAGGCGCTGCGTTTCGGCAACCAGAAGATCAACCTGCACGTGCGCGGCAATGAGTTCGAACCCAAGGCGCATCTGCCCGTGCCGGGTGCGCTTGACCTGTGCTTCATTGCGGACCGCCCGCTGGACGAGGTGATTGGCCAGCTCAAGGCAGCGGGCGCAACCATTATCGAAGGCCCGGTGCCGCGCACCGGCGCCACCGGCAAGATCCGCTCGGTCTACCTGCGCGATCCGGATCTGAACCTGATCGAGATATCCGAACTGATCGAATAAGGCCGGACCGCCCTTATTCCGGCTTGGCGTCGCCGAAGACCACCCGGCGGAAGAATCCGGCCAGCACGGCCTCGGTCATTTCGGGCGTGACGGCCTGGGGATCGAAGGCATAGCTGAACTGCATGCCGTCGGAAAGGGCCAGGAGGCCCAGCGCAAGCTGCTCGGCCGGCAGGGGCAGCGGCGTGCCGACGTGGGCCGAGAACTGGCTGATGTACTCGGTGGTGGCTGCGCGAAGTTCGCGCAGACAGGCTATGAAGCCGACGCGGAAATCCGGATCGCGCGCGGCCTGCAGCTTGCCTTCCATCCAGAGCAGGAAGCAATCGTTTTCGCGGTAATGCGTGCTGTAGTACTCGAGCACGCGTGCTTCCATCTGCGACCGCGTCTCGCCGCCCTCGAAGATGGCGCGCATGTCGGCCATGACGTTTTCATGGTCGCGCTTGAGCAGTTGCAGGAACAGCTCGGACTTGCTGCCGAAATTGGAATAGAAGGCGCCACGGGTATAGCCCGCCTGCTCGGCGATGTCTTCCACGCTCGCGGCCACGAAACCCTTGGACAGAAAAATCGACTGTGCGGCGTCGAGCAGGCGCTGGCGCGTCTGGTCACGGCTCTGCTCTCGGGTTAGGCGGACTTTTGACATGGCGCGAGTTTAGCACCGGCGGCCGTTTCAGATTCAACATTGAATCCAGATACAGGACTGTATTAGAATCCGATCCGTATCGAGCTCGGCTCGTCCTTTTTCGCCCTTTTCCGCGCCGCGAGGTGTTTCGTGAATTGTCTTGGCCCGTGTGCGCGCGCTATTGCGCGCAACGCCGTTGTTGCTGCAGCGGCGCCCGTTCCCTCCCCCCGCCGCCGTACGCGCCTGATAGCCATGTCCGCCGTTCTTGCGCTGGCCGCCGCCGTGGCCGGTTGCAGCCGCGAGGAGGCTGCCGCGCCGGCGCC
>DALZRX010000176.1:0-7848 GCA_032015805.1 Achromobacter sp. | reverse complement strand
CCAGGCCACGGCTGCGGCCGCGGCCACCGATGACGGCAGGCCCGCGGTCGGTATCACCATGTTCGGCGTCACCACCGCCTGCGTGCAACAGGTGACGCCGCTGCTGGAGTCGCGTTTCGACTGCCTGGTGTTCCATGCCACGGGCACGGGCGGACAGTCCATGGAAAAGCTGCTGGACAGCCGCCTCCTGGCCGGCGTGCTGGACCTGACCACCACCGAGGTCTGCGACCTGCTGTTCGGCGGCGTTCTCGCCTGCACGGAAGACCGCTTCGGCGCCGTGGCCCGCACGGGCGCGCCCTACGTCGGATCGTGCGGCGCGCTGGACATGGTGAATTTCGGCGCGATGGATACCGTGCCCGAGCGCTACCTGGGCCGCCGGTTCTATCCCCACAACCCGCAGGTCACGCTGATGCGCACGACCGCCGAGGAAAACACCCGGCAGGGCGAGTGGATCGCCGACCGGCTGAACCGCTGCAACGGACCGGTGCGCTTCTTGATTCCCGAAGGCGGCGTGTCGGCGCTGGACGCGCCGGGCCAGGCTTTTTGGGATCCGGAGGCCGATGCCGCACTCTTCGCCGCGCTCGAGGCCAATCTGCAGCAGACCGCTGACCGCCGGCTGATCCGCGTGCCTTGCCACATCAACGACCCGCTGTTTGCGAAGACGGCGGTCGAACACTTTCTTGAAATTGCCGCACACTGAGGATTGCCGCCATGCCGCGTTTTGAACGTAACGAACTGCTGGACAAGTTTCGCGCCATGGTGCGCGCGCGCACGCCGATCGTGGGCGGCGGGGCGGGCACCGGGCTGTCGGCCAAATGCGAGGAAGCGGGCGGCATCGATCTCATCGTGATCTACAACTCGGGGCGCTACCGCATGGCGGGTCGCGGCTCGCTCGCGGGCCTGCTGGCCTACGGCAATGCCAACGAGATCGTCGTCGACATGGGACGCGAAGTGCTGCCGGTCGTGAAGAACACGCCGGTGCTGGCGGGCGTGAACGGCACCGACCCGTTCTGCGATTTCGATGTGTTCCTGGACGATCTGAAGCGTCAGGGGTTTGCCGGCGTGCAGAACTTTCCGACCGTGGGGCTCATCGACGGCAACTTCCGCGCCAACCTGGAAGAGACCGGCATGGGTTACGCCCTGGAAGTCGACATGATCCGCCTTGCGCACAAGAAAGGCATGCTGACGACGCCGTACGTATTCAACGAGGACGATGCCGTGGCAATGGCCCGCGCCGGCGCGGACATCATCGTCGCCCACATGGGGCTGACCACCGGCGGGTCCATCGGCGCCGAAACAGCCCTGACGCTCGACGATTGCGTGGGCGCCATCGACCGTATTGCCGAGGCCGCGCTGGCGGTGCGGTCCGATATCATCGTGCTTTGCCACGGCGGCCCGATCGCCACGCCCGACGACGCTGCCTACGTGCTGCGCGCCTGCAAGCACTGCCATGGTTTCTACGGCGCCAGCTCGATGGAACGGCTGCCCACCGAACAGGCGCTGACGGCCGCTACACGCGAATTCAAGAACCTGACTTTCTGACCCGCATCTCCGCAGTTTCACCTTGATTCGACGCGTACTGCGTCCCGCCGGAGCCCGTATGCCGCACACCGTACACATTACTGCCATCGTCAACGCGCCGCTGGACCAGGTCTGGCCGATGTTCCGCGATTTCAACGGCCTGGGCGGCTGGCACCCCGGCGTCGCCGAAAGCCGGCTGGAAGAGGGTGGCCGCCATGACGCGGTGGGCTCGGTGCGGCACCTGACGCTGAAACCCTCGGGCTTCGTGCGTGAACGGCTTTTAATGCTGGACGATTCCAATACGGCGCTGCGCTACGCCATCATCGACACCGACCTGCCCATGCGCGACTACGTCGCGGGCGTGTCGCTGCATCCCATCACCGAGGGATGCGGCACGCTGGTGCAATGGTGGGCCGATTTCCGCGTCGAGGGGGCGCCGTTGAGCGACGTCGCCAAGGCCGTGGGGCAAAACGTTTTCGCGGCAGGACTGGCCGCGCTGGACGATAAGCTGCGCGTGGGCTGAGGAGGATGTGCTTTAGCCAGATGCTTCAACTCTTCTGCCGCCCACGGGCCGCAACGCGCCGGCAGCCTGCGGGCAGGTCCGCCGTCCGCAGGTAGTCGTGGATCGCCCCGATCAGCGCCTGCGCGGCGGGGCTCAACGGATATTCCTTGTTGCGGATGATGCACAGCGTGCGCACGACGGTGGGCCGCGCCAGTAGCGCGTAGGCCAGCCCCGGCTCCAGCACGCGCTGCGCCGCCAGTGCCGGCAAGAGCGCCACGCCCATTCCCGCCTTGACCAGCGCGGCCTGCGACGTGGTGCTGGACGCTTCATAGAACGGCGCCGCGGCCTCGATCGGAAGGTCGGCACGGGCGCGCAGCAGGGCCATGATGCCTGTTTCATCCACCACGCCCACCAGCTTTCGGCCGGCCAGATCAGACCAGCGCATGGCGCCGTCGCGTCCCGGGCGCAGGCTGGCATCGTCCTGCCGGTAAAGCACGCCGAAGCGGTCTTCCAGCAACGCGTCGAATTGCAGGCCGGGGGCATCCGCCCAGCGGCTGGTCAGGCCGAAATCCACTTCGCGCGCGGCCACCTTGCGCTGGATGCGGCCGGAGTTGTCGTCGCTGAGATACAGCCGCACCGCGGGGTATTGCGCCGCGAATACGGCGGCCGCCGGCGCGATGAGCTGGGTGATGGCCGACGGCGCGGCCGCCACGCCCACGCGTCCGCGTTCCAGCGCGCCGAAGCGCACCACATCCTCGATCACCCCGTCAAAGTCGGCCAGCAGCCGCATGACGCGGGGCAGGAATTCCTCGCCGGCCGGCGTCAGCAGCACGCGCCGGCTGGTACGCGCGAAGAGCTGGGTGCCGAGCGCGTCTTCAAGTTGACGCACCAGGCTGGTGACGGACGATTGCGTCTGGAACAGGCGCTTGGCGGCGTGCGTGAAACTGGATTCCTGAGCTACCGCGACGAACGCGGTCAGGTGCTTCAAGGTGACGTGCTTGGGCAGACGATGCATTTCAAAACGCGATAGATGGATCAATAAAAACAATTTTTCCAGATTGATCGCGCGGACGATACTAGGGCCTTCATCAAGGCGGAAGCACCATGCAGGGCAATCTGGATCTGATCATCGAAGGCGGTTGGCTCATTGATGGGCTGGGCGGTCCTCGGCGGCGCGCCGATGTCGGCGTCGCGGGTGAGCGCATCGTGGCGATCGGCGACCTGTCGGAGGTGGCTGCCGCACGGCGGCTGGACGCCACCGGCAAGATCGTGGCGCCCGGGTTCATCGACGTTCACGGCCACGACGATCTGATGTTCGTGGAAAAGCCCGACCTGACGTGGAAAACGAGCCAAGGCATCACGTCGGTGGTGGTGGGCAATTGCGGCGTAAGCGGCGCGCCCGCACCGCTGGCGGGCAACACTGCCGCCGCGCTGGCGCTGCTGGGCGAGACGCCGCTCTTTGCCAGCATGCAGACCTACTTCGACGAGTTGCGCGAGCGCCAACCCGTGATCAACGTGGCGGCGCTGGTGGGCCACGCCAATCTGCGCCTTGCCGCAATGCGCGATCCGACGGCCCAGCCCTCTGCCGAGGAGCAGGGGACCATGCAGCGCATGCTGGCCGACGCGCTGGACGCTGGCGCCGTGGGCTTCAGCACGGGTCTGGCCTACCAGCCGGGCGGCGTGGCGCAGCCGCCGGAACTGGAGGGGCTGGCCCGCGTGGCCGCCGCGCGCGGCGCCATGCACACCAGCCACATCCGCAATGAGGGCGACGCGGTCGAGGCGGCCGTCGACGAGGTGCTGGCCATCGGCCGCAACACCGGCTGTGCGACCGTGCTGTCCCATCACAAGTGCATGATGCCCCGCAACTGGGGCAAAAGCGCCGCAACGCTGGCCAACATCGACCGCGCGCGCGCAGAAGGCGTGGACGTGGCGCTGGACATCTATCCGTATCCCGGCAGCTCCACCATCCTGATTCCCGAACGCGCAGAGACGATCGACGACATCCGCATCACGTGGTCGACGCCGCATCCCGAGTGCAGCGGCGAATACCTGAGCGACATCGCGGCGCGCTGGGGTTGCGACAAGACGACGGCGGCCGAGCGCCTGTGTCCGGCCGGAGCGATCTACTTCGCGATGGACGAGAACGAAGTTCGCCGCATCTTCCAGCACGAATGCTGCATGGTCGGCTCCGACGGATTGCCGAACGACGCGCATCCGCATCCCCGCCTCTGGGGCAGTTTCACGCGGGTCCTGGGCCGCTACGTGCGCGAGGCCCAGCTCGTCACGCTGGAGGCGGCGGTGGCCAAGATGACGGCATTGCCAGCCCGCGTATTCGGGCTGGCGGACCGTGGCCAGATCGCGGCCGGCGCGTGGGCGGACATCGTGGTGTTCGATGCCGACACGGTCATTGACCGCGCGACCTGGGAAGCGCCGACGCTGGCTTCCGCCGGCGTGGCGCACGTGCTGGTCAATGGCACGCCCGTTTTTCCAGCCGCCGCGGATGCGCCGCGGCCTGGCAGGATTCTTCGCCGCGTCCCGGACACGGCGCAGCCCCTTTGATAACAACAGCAATCCAGGAGACCCCCATCATGTTCCGCAAGACTTGCGCTGCCTTGGCGCTGGCCGCCGCGCTGCCGGCCGCCCACGCCGCTTTTCCCGACCGGCCCATCACCTTGATCGTGCCGTTTCCGGCGGGCGGCCCCACGGACATCGTCGGCCGGGTGGCCGCTGCCAAGGCGGGCGAGATCCTGGGCCAGCAGATCGTGGTGGAGAATCGCACGGGCGCGTCGGGCACCATCGGCATGACGGCCACCGCGCGCGCCAAGCCGGACGGCTATACCGTGGGCCTTGCCACCGTCAGCACGCACGGCACGGCGCCGCATCTGTTTCCCAATCTTGCCTACGATCCGGTCAAGGACTTCACGCCGATCAGCAACCTGGTGACCAGCCCCAACATCCTCAGCGTGAACCCAAGTTTTCCGGCCAAGACGCTGGCCGAGTTCGTGTCGCACGTGCGCGCCAATCCCGGCAAGGACGGCTACGCGAATGCGGGCGCCGGCGGCGTCAACGACCTGGGCATGATCTGGTTCCTGCAGATCATCGGCGGCAAGATGAACAGCATCTCGTACCGCGGATCGGCGCCTGCGCTGACGGACACGGTGGGCGGCGTGGTGCCGGTGATCTTCGACAATTTCCCGTCGTCGCTGCCGTACGTGAAGAGCAATCACCTGAAGGCGCTGGCGATCACGGGTACTGCGCGCAATCCGCGCCTGCCCGACGTGCCGACCTTCGCCGAGCAGGGCTACAAGGATTACGACGTGACGGCGTGGTACGGCGTGGTGGGCCCGGCAAACCTGCCGGCTGACGTGCGCGACAAGCTGGCGGACGCCTTCGCGCGCGCCGTTCGGGATCCGGCCACGGCGGCCAAGATGGAAGAGACGGGCGCGTTTCCGCTGGGCAACACGCCGGCGCAGTTTGGCGAGCAGATCAGCACCGAACGCGATCGCTGGAAGACGGTGATTGATCGGGCGCAGATCAAATTGCAGTAATCGGTTCGAACGCGCGCCGCGGGCGCGGCGTTCAGTACACGTCGCGCCGGTAACGGCCGGCGTGCTGCAGATCCTGCAGGCGCTGCGCGCCCAGGATCTCTTGCAGGGCGGCATCCACGCCGCCCGCCATGCCTTGCAGGCTGCCGCATACGTAAACGGCGGCGCCGGCATCCACCCAGGCGCGCACCGCGTCCGACTGTTCGCGCAGGCAATGCTGCACGTAGCGGCGCTCCGGCTGGTCGCGCGAGAACACGGCGTCCACGCGTTCCAGCGTGCCGTCGCGCCGCCACGTCGCAATCTCGTCCTGGCAGAACCAGTCGCAAGCGGCATTGCGTTCGCCGAAGATCAGCCAGTTGCGGCGGTGGCCCGCCGCGCGGCGCGCCTTGATCAGTGCGCGCAGGCCCGCGAGGCCGGTGCCGTTGCCGATGAGGATCAACGGGCGGTCGTTTGCGGGTGGATGGAAATTGCGGTTCGCGCGCACGCGCAGTGCAATTTCGTCGCCTACTTGCGCGATGCGCGTGAGCCAGCCGCTGCCCAGGCCCAGTTCTCCGTCCGCGCCGCGCATCTGGCGCACCAGGAGCTGGATCGCTCCGTCTTCGGGCAAGGAGGCGATGGAATATTCCCGATGCGCCTGCAAGGGGCCGCCTCGCTCGCGGCGGGGGCCGATCTCGGCGATGTCGCCGGCCTGCCAGGGATTCGCGCCGCCGGCGGGCGGCGTCAGCGTAAGAAGATGGCAGGGGCCACCCTGACTGTCCGGGTTGAGCAGCATCCGCGTGGCGAGTTGCCAGGATTCGTAGACGGGCGCTTCCCAGTCGGGCAGGTCGCTTCGTCCGGCCAGCAGGCCCAGGTGATGCTGCCAATGGCGCAACGCGGCCGCGTCGTCGTTGTCGACTTCGACCAGATCGAAGAGCGGCGCGGCGCCCTGCGCGTGCAACCAGTCGTTCAACCGGTGGCCGAAGCCGCAGAAGTGCGCGTATTCGCTGTCGCCCAATGCCAGCACCGCGTACTGCGAGCGTGCCAGCGCGGCGGCCTGCGGCTGCTGCTGCATCTGGCCCGCAAACGCCGCCGCGGCATCGGGCGGATCTCCTTCGCCGTAGGTGCTGACGACGAACAGCATGCGCCGGTATGCGGCCAGGCGGCTGATATCCAACTGGTCCAGCGGGGCAACGCGAACGGTCAGGCCGCCCGCGCGCAGGGATTCGGCGGTCTGCGACGCCAGCGATTCGGCATAGCCGGTCTGGCTGGCGTAGGCCACCAGCAGGGCGCTTTCCGGCGCCGGTGCGGTGAGGGCCTGCAACGCCAATGCGTGCTGTGCCTGCTGCCGGCGCGCGCGTTGCCAAGCCCACAGGCACAGGAGCAACCAGCCAAACACCACGCACGCCGCCGCAATCAATCGGGTATGCAACATGGGCATTCAGGGCGCAAGGGCCAGGGCCTCGAACTGCGGCGTTGCCACGACGCGCCAGGCGTCGCGCTCGCGCAGGATGAAAAGGGCTGCGAGCGCGTGGCGGCGCGCATAAGCCAACCCTTCGGTTTCGCCCAGCACCGTTAATACGGTGGCGAGTGCGTCGGCCTGCATGCAGACGGGGTGCAGCACGGTCACCGACGCCAACGCATTGCGCACCGGGCGGCCGGTGCGCGGATCGATCGTGTGGGCATAGCGCGCGTCGCCATCGCCGGCATGGCGCCGGTAGTCGCCCGAGGTGGCGATGCTGCACTCGGCCAACGGCAACGCCAGCGCATGGTCGTCGCTGGCGTCGGGGACTTCGATGGCCACGCGCCAGGGCTGTCCGTCGGGACGCTTGCCGCGGGCGCGCAGTTCGCCGCCGACTTCAACGAGATAATCGGTGATACCCAGGGCGTCGAGCGCCAGCGCTGCGCGGTCCACACCGTACCCCTTGGCGATGGACGAGAGGTCCAGATAGACGCCGCCGGGTTGGTAGGCTGCGCGGCGTTCTTCGTCCAGCGGCACGCGTTGCCAGCCGCAGCGGTCGCGCGTGGCCTGGATGGCGGCGGGCGAGGGGGGTTCAAAGGCGCGCTGATGCGGCCCGAAGCCCCACGCATTCACCAGCGGCCCGACCGTGGGATCGTAGGCGCCGCCGCTGTCCTCGGCCAGCATCAGCGCTTGGCGCAGGACATGGAAGAATTCAGCCGGCAGGGTCTGCCAGCCGGGGTCGGCGCGGTTGTAGCGCGTTATGTCCGAGTCGGCTTCCCAGGTGCTCATCTGCGAGACCAGCTGGTCGACTGCCGCCTGGATCGCCTGTTGCGCCGAGGCTT
>DALZRX010000175.1:0-7872 GCA_032015805.1 Achromobacter sp. | reverse complement strand
CTTGCTGGCGGGCACCGGCCTTGCGGCTTCACCGGCGGAGGGCGGCAGCTATTTGCTGCACCGCGCGGCGCCCGCCGGGGGCGTGGCGACGCTGGCTCCCGTCATGGTGCGGGCCGACGGGTTCGGCGCCACGGAGGGGTCGCACAGCTATGCCATGACCGGTCCCCTATCCTTTGCCACCGGCCTGCCGCTCACGCAGCGCGAGACCCCGCAGACCATCAGCGTCATGACGCGCCAGCGGATCGAGGACGAGGGCGTCGACAGCATCGAGGCGCTGCTGGACCGGACGCCAGGCATTTCGGTGCAGAACATCGGCGCGAGCCGGTTTTCCGTTCTTTCGCGCGGCTACAACATCGACAACTATCAGTTCGATGGCGTCCTCACCGCGACCGACATCGTGTCGCAGAACGTGCCGCAGAGCCAGACGGACCTGGCCATCTACGACCGGGTCGAAGTGCTGCGCGGCGCGACAGGCTTGCTGACCGGCGCGGGGGATCCTTCGGGCACCGTCAACCTGGTGCGCAAGAAACCCACGCGGGAATTCCAGGGCTACGCCAGCCTGGGTGCAGGCACCTGGGGCCGTGGCCGAGGCGAATTGGACGTGGGCGGTCCCATCAACGACGCGGGCACCTTGCGCGGCCGATTCGTCGCCGCGCATGAGCAAGGCAATACCTACATCGACCACTACAAGGAAAACAAGACGGTCGTGTACGGCGTGCTGGAGGCCGACCTGACGCCCAGCACGCTGCTGACGGCAGGCCTCGATTACCAGAAAAATGATCCGCGGGGGCAGTCATCCACGGGCCTGCCGCTTTTCTACTCCGACGGCCAGCAGACCGATTTCAAGGCGTCCGATAACGCGGGGGCGCGCTGGAACACCAATGAAATCCAGGTCTACAACGCCTTCCTGAACCTGGAGCACACGTTCGCCAATGACTGGAAGCTCAAGTTCTCGGGCAATTACCTCTATGGCGAGCGCGAGTTTTCCTCCGCCAACGCAAGCTGGGGTTTCGTCGAGCGAGACACGGGCGACGGCGTGCGGTTCTATGGTGGCCTGGGCAGTGCGCGACAACGCCAGTCGGGCTTCGACGTGCAGGCGGCCGGACCGTTCGAGCTGTGGGGCCGACAGCATGAGTTCGTCCTGGGCATGAACTGGGCGGAGTTCAAGAACTATCACGAGCCAATGTCCGGCGCCGGCATCGAGGGCCGCGCCGTCAACGTCTACGACTGGGACAACGAAACCGCAGGGCCGAACCTGACCGGCCAGAAGCTCATGGACTACGACGGCTGGCAGAAGCAGCAGGGCGTCTATTCCGCGCTGCGCCTGAAGCCGGCGGACGACCTGGCCGTCATCGTGGGCGCGCGCGTCAGCAATTACCGCTACAAGCTCTCGCAGATCTACGCGTCGCCCGCGCTGGCGCGAAACAACAAGATCACGGAGATGAGCGAGAGCGGCGTCGTCACCCCCTACGCGGGCATCGTCTACGACCTGAACGACCAGCATTCCGTCTACGCCAGCTACACCAGCATCTTCAAGCCGCAGAGCGCGCGTGATCGCGACGGCAACGTGCTGGATCCGCGCACCGGCGACAATTACGAAATCGGCCTGAAAAGCGAGTACTTTGGCGGCCGCCTGAACAGCGCCGTCGCGCTCTATCAGATCCGTCAGGACAACCTCGCCGAAGTGGACCAGGGCCAGTTCGTCCCCGGCACGGTGAACGAGCCGGCCTATCGCGCGGTCAGCGGCGCCAAGACATCGGGCCTGGATGTGGAACTCAATGGCGAACTGGCTCCGGGCTGGCAGGCGGCGCTGAGCTACAGCTACAGCATCACCAAGGACGGCACGGGCCAGACCATACGCACCATCTTCCCGCGCCACATGGCCAAGCTCTGGACCACCTATCGATTGCCTGGCGCATGGCATCGCCTGACCGTGGGCGGCGGCGTCAACTGGCAAAGCCGCATCTACTACAGCGCCACGACCTGGTCCCTGCCGGGCGTGACGCTCAAGGGCGAGCAGCCTGCCTATGCCGTCGCGAACCTGATGGCGCGGTACGACATCAACCGGCAGCTCTCGGCCACGCTGAACCTCAATAACGTGTTCGACAAGAAATACCTGCAGGGCCTGGACACCACCTTCTATACCGGCATCTACGCGCCCACCCGCCACGCCATGCTGACGTTGAAATACCAGTTCTGAAGCGAAGAGGGCTGGCTGACGCGGGCGGCGGAATGCGAGTAAGGTACGGAAAAGGCCTTATCGCCCGGCACGCCGGCCTGTGCCGCCAGCAGGAACCCGAATACCATGAAGACTCATCACGCAGCGCTGCGCCTGCTCCTCGCGGGGGCAGCCATCGCGTCCCTCGCTGCCTGCGCGGATACACCGCAGCAACCGCGAAACAACGTGGACTACCGCAGCCGGCCGTTGGATTCGCCGGCGCCAACGAACGCCAACGCCAATCCGTCGGGACAGCGCCTGACGATTCAGTCAGGCGAGGGCGAACGCCTGAACCTTCCCTGGTTCATCGAGGGCGCGCAGGACTGGGTCAACCGGCAGTGATCCGGAGGGTGCACGAGAAAAGCGGCAACATCCAGAAAATCTCCAGGTCGACCATCCCTACTGCGATTCTGCCGGTGAGCCTGCGGCAAACCGCTTGCGGTTGAGAAACGGCAAATCAAGCATCGCGAGGCCCTTGCGGCGAGCGGACACCGAGAGGGGTTGTTCGATAAAGCGGTACAGCGCCCACGCAATAATGACTGCCACCATGGGGTCCAGGATAAAGTGGCCCACCATGACTTGATCGCGGCCCGCGATTCCCAGAAGAGAAATGGCCTCGCGGGTGATTTGGAAGCTGAACACGTGAATCAGGTACAGCGAGTAGGATATTCCGCCCAGCCATACCGTCCAGCGGGGAACCGGGATGTGGGTTGTCTTGCTTAGCAAGGCGAGCGACAGTACAAAAGCGAATATGGGCCAGCCCCAGCCGTTCGGACCATGTGTCGTCGCAACCCCGGTGACGCAAGCCCAAACAATGAGGGTGGCTGAAAAGGCGACGGCCAGCCAGAGGGGCTGAGCGTTGGAAAATCGGATACGAGACAAGTAAACCCAGCCAACTATCAGGCCGAAGATGAAGTCCCAAATAAGCGGATTGGTGGCGATGTTGGCGAATGCAAATGAATACAGCGGCCGGGCGTCCATGGCGCTAAAGCTGAAGTGGCCCGCGAAATAAGGAATCGCGACCAGGGTGGCGGCAAACCATGTCGCGAGGGCAATCCAGCGCCATCTTCCGAACAGCAGGCTGACACCGAAAACGACGTAAAAATAAACTTCATAGATGAGCGTCCAGGCTACAGCGACCGGCATGGCAAGCCAAAAAGGGGAAGTCTGGATGCCGACGGGGTACAGGAACAGGCCCTGAAAAAACGTTAGAAAAGCGTTTTCGTCGCTCCGCGACGGGCCATGGATCAATGTGAGAACACAAACCACGAAGTAGAGTGGCCAAATCCGCGCCCATCGTTTGATCAGGAATGAGGCTGCGTACCGCGGCGTCCCTTCACAATGCCGGGTGGTCAACATCATGATGAAACCGCTCAGCACGAAGAACAGATCAACGCCCATGGAGGCGGGAACCAAGGCAGTTTTAACGCCCGCCCAGCTCTCCGGCAGAATGAATCGGGCGTGAACGAGCACCACAGAAAGGGCGGCAAGCCCTCTGAGAGCCTGGATCCAGGTCAGGATCTCATGAATGTCTTGTTTCATCGTGGCGATCAGGGAAGGCAATTTTCGAGGAATTGTAATGGCATGCCGCCGCCTGATTGCCCGCGCCGCATGGTCTCGCGGGTGGCAAAGCTGGCGCCTGTATGGACCTTGAAACGTGTTGGCGGTGGCCATTTCCGTGGCCTCACTTGCGGCGAAAAAAAAGGGCGGAAAGGTCTGCCTTTCCGCCCTCGTCTTCATAGCTTGCTAATTTGGTGGAGCCGGGGGGAATTGAACCCCCGTCCGCAAGCCCTGAGTTGTTTCGCGACCCACGTCGAATCCGGATCGGCCCCAAGAAGCGCTATTGTACTGGCAAACGCAATAGCCTGCCATCGCGCGAGGGTGCGCCCGCCAAGGCGTGGTGGGAGCGACGCACATTGCGCATCAGGCCGCGTTTGCGCAGGCCGCCTTGGAGTGCCGGCCGCCGCGTGATGCCGCCATCATCACCGCAGACAGCCCTACGGCAATTGCCACGATGACGGCCGCTGCCCAGCCCAGGGTTGCCAAGCCGTAGTGGTCGATCACGTGGCCACCAACGACCGCTCCCAACCCGATGCCGATGTTCGCGCCCGAGATATTCAGGGACGCGGCAAAGGCGGGCGCTTCCGGCGCTGACTTCATCAACCGCACGTGGCAGACGATGAAAAGCGCCGCCTGGGCGATGCCCCAGGAGCCCAGCGCCACCGCCAGCAGGCCATGCGACTGCATGACCGGCGCGACGAAGGCGAGGCCCACCGCCATCAGCGACGAGAACAGCGCCGTCGCGCCGAGGGGGCTGCGGTCCACGAGGCGTCCGCCCAGGGTGTTGCCGGCCAGCCCGACTGCGCCGAACGCCATCATCGTCCAGCCGACGGTCTCGCCGTCAAAGCCGGCCAATCGTTCGAGCATGTCGGCAAGGTAGGTGTATGCGGTGAACATGCCGGTGAACACCAGCAGCGACAGCAGCACGTGACTCACCACCATGGGATTGCGCAGGATGCGCAACTGCGTGACGAGGCGCACGCTGTCGGCACGGACGCGCGTGCTGGGAAAGGTCAGGAGAAGCAGCAGGGCCTTGGCAAAGGCCACGACCGACAGCACCCAGAACGCGGCGCGCCATCCGAAGGCGTCCGAGATGAGCACGCCGATGGGAATGCCGAGTACCGTGGCGGCCACGATGCCGAAGGCCACCGTCGAGATGGCCCGCCCGGCTCGCGCGGGGCCGACGATCTCCACTGCGGTGGCGCTGGCCAGCGACCAGAACACCGGCAAGGCCAGCGCCGGCACAAAGCGGGCGATCGCCATGACCCAGATGTTGGGCGCAACGGCCGCCAGCGCGTTGGACAGGCCGAACAGCACCAACACCCCGATGAAGAGTCGCTTGCGTTCCATGTTGGCCATCAGGGCGGTGAGTAGAGGGCCGGTCGCGGCGACGGTGAAGGCAAACAGCGTCACCAGCAGTCCGGCTTGCGAAACCGTCACGTGCAGGTCGCGGGCAAGACCCGGCAGCAGACCCACGATGAGGAACTCGGTGGTCAGGATGGTGAAGCCGGCGGCGGAAAGTAGCAGAATGGGCAAAAGCATAGGCATTCCTTGGGCGCGATGCCGGGGGCGTCGCGCGAGCAGGGAGTTGAAGGCGAGGTCAAAAGGTCTGGCGTGCGCCGCATCAGCAGGGCGGGGCACGGTGCGACAGGACGTGGGGGTCCGTCAACACGGAGAAGTCGCCGCGGCCGGCGGGGGCCGCAACGCCGGCTTGCGCCGGAAAACAGGCGATCCGGGAAATGCCGGAGCGCCATGCATGTTTGACACTTTAGGGGACTTGGACGGCCGGATAAAGCCCCGGCATCCGGATAGATTGTTCGGCCAGCATTACTAATGTGGCCATGCAACGCCGGGCGAAGGTCGGGAAATCAATGGCGCCGCCGGACGAAGATGGCACGGCACCAGAAGGTCGGCGCATCCTGGGCTGACCGAAGGTAGGCCGCCACCGGGCGGCCCGTGCCGGCATTCAGCGCAGATCGCGGGGCAGCAGCGGCTCAATCGCAGACCAGAGTTCCTCGGGCGAATTGGCGCAGGTTTCCGCCTGCCAGGCGATGACGTTGTCGTCTTCGCCGACGTAGCCATAGGCGGCAGCCACGGCGGGCATGCCCGCCGCGTGGGCCGCCTGGATGTCGCGCAGGTCATCGCCGACGTAGACGCAGCGGTCGATCTCGAAGCCCGCTTCGCGCGCCGCATGCTGCAAGGGCAGGGGATGAGGCTTGGCATGGGCGGTGGTGTCGCCGCAGACAAGCACGGCGCTGTCGCGTGTCAGGTCCAGGAATTCGACGATGGGCAAGGTCAGGTAGGTGACCTTGTTGGTGACGATGCCCCAGGACATGCCACGGTCGCGGATATTGGCCAGCAGCGCCTCGATCCCGGGAAACAGCTTGCTGTGCACGGTCGAGCTGCCGGCGTAGTCTTCCAGGAATTGCAGGCGGGTAGGTTCGTAGTCGGGATGCCCCGGTTGCAGGTCCAGCGCGACGCGCAGCAGGCCGCGGGCGCCCTGAGAGGCGACGGGGCGCAGCGCCTCGTAGGCCATTGGCTCCAGTCCGCGGCGGGTGCGCTGACGGTTTGCGGCGGCTGCCAGGTCGGGGGCGGTGTCGGCCAGGGTGCCGTCGAAATCGAACAGAATCAGGGCGCTCATTTGCGGGTAGCCATCAGATAGTTGACCGAGGTGTCGGAAGACAGCGAGTAGATCTGGGTGATCGGGTTGTATTCCATGCCGCGCATGCTTACCGGTTCCAGGGCGGCGCCGCGTGCCGCCGCCGACAGCTCACTGGGCTTGATGAACTGGTCGTAGGTATGGGTGCCGCGGGGCAGGAGGCGCAGCACGTATTCCGCGCCGATGATCGCGAACACGAAAGATTTGGCGTTGCGGTTCAACGTGGAGAAGAACACCCAGCCGCCCGGTTTGACCAGGGTCGAGCAGGCCCGCACGATCGAGGCCGGATCCGGCACGTGTTCCAGCATTTCCATGCAGGTCACCACGTCGTACTGGCTCGGCTGCTCGGCGGCCAGTTCCTCTACGGGCACCTTGCGGTACTCCACCTTCACGCCCGATTCCAGGCCGTGCAGGCGCGCGATCTTCAGGGATTTGTCGGCCAGGTCGATACCGGTCACGTCGGCGCCGCTGCGGGCCATGGCTTCCGACAGGATGCCGCCACCGCAGCCCACGTCCAGCACCTTGCGACCAGCCAGGCTGCCCGCGCATTCCTGGATCCACTCAAGCCGCAGGGGATTGATCGCGTGCAGCGGCTTGAACTCGCTTTCGGGATCCCACCAGCGGCTGGCCAGGGCGCTGAACTTGTCGATTTCGGCCTGGTCGGCGTTGACGGAGGCTTGCGCGGTGTCGTGAGTTTGCGTGTTCATGGGCGGTCCGGCGTAAGGCTGCTCTATATATAGAGGGGTCCAGCGCACTTGGCGAGGAGGGGGCTCGGCGCTGCACCAGATGGGTGCGTGGCAGACGAAAAAAAGGGCCTCGCTATGCGAGGCCCCCTTATTGTAGCTAGTCCGGCAATTACTTGCGGCTACCCACGATTTCGATCTCAACGCGACGGTTCTGGGCGCGGCCTTCCTTCGTCTTGTTGGAAGCGATCGGCTGCAGTTCGCCCTTGCCTTCCGTATAGATACGGTTGGGGTCGATGCCCAGGCTGACCAGGTAAGCCTTGACCGAAGCGGCGCGGCGCTCGGACAGCTTCTGGTTGTACTGTTCCGTACCGATCGAGTCGGTGTGGCCGACGGCGATGATCGTTTCCAGATCGATGGTGCTAACTTGCTGAGCGACTTGCTGCAGCAGTTGGCGACCTTCAGGCTTCAGGACCGACTTGTCGAAGTCGAAGAACGTGTCAGCATTGAACACGACCTTTGCCGCCATCGGGGCCGGCTTCGCCTTCTGTTGTGCAACCGGGACGCCGTCGCAACCGGGGATACCGGTGGCCGGGGTCCAGAAGGCATCGCGCCAGCACAGTTCGTTCGTGCCGTTCTTCCAAACGTTACCGAACGGGTTGCGCCAGTTGTCCACGGTTTGCGCGGAAGCTACACCAGAGGCCGTGACGGCGGCGAAGGCGAGCGCCAGAGCGAATTTGGAGGGTTTGTTC
>DALZRX010000174.1:0-7884 GCA_032015805.1 Achromobacter sp. | reverse complement strand
ACCGCGACGCCATCGTCTCGACGGACGTCGGCCAGCATCAGATGTGGGCGGCGCAGTACCTGCGTTTCGACCGCCCGAACCGCTGGCTGACCTCGGGCGGCGCGGGCACGATGGGCTACGGCGTGCCGGCCGCGATCGGCGCGCAGGTGGCGCATCCCGACAAGACGGTGGTCTGCGTCAGCGGCGACGCGTCAGTGCTGATGAACATCCAGGAGTTGTCCACCGCCATGCAGCACGAGACGCCCGTGAAGGTCGTGCTGTGCAACAACGGCTACATGGGCATGGTGCGCCAGTGGCAGGAATTGATTCACGGCGGGCGCTACAGCCACAGCTACAACGCATCATTGCCGGACTTCGTGGCGCTGGCGCGCGCCTTCGGCTGGGGCGCGGCGCGGGTGGAAGATCCCGCCAAGCTGGACGCCGCGCTGGCCGAGTGCCTGGCGCATGACGGCCCGTACTTCCTGGACGTGGCGGTGACCGCACAGGAAAACTGCTTCCCCATGATGCCCGCCGGGCACGGCCATCAGAAGATGATGCTGGCCGAGGGGGTGTGGTACCAGGACGAGACGACCTGATCGAGGCGGCAGACACCGTCGCTGCCTCAGGTAGGTGTCTGACACCCATGTGGATCGCGTGGCCCGTCTCACGCGGGTTCAGACTCCGATGCAGCCTGGAGCGGCTAGAACTGAATCGACAGTCCGCCGTCCACCACCAGCACATGACCATTCACATATGACGCCGCGGGCGACGCCAGGAACACGGCGGCGCCTGCGATTTCTTCCGGTTCTCCCCAGCGCCCCGTCGGATTGCGCGCGGCCACACGCGGGCCGAATTGCGGGTCCGCGACCATTTCGGCATTGGTCTCCGTGGCGAACGTCCCCGGCGCGATGGCGTTGCTGGTGATGTGATGCGCGCCAAATTCCGCCGCCAGCGCGCGCACCATGCCGGTCAAGCCCTGCTTGGCGGCGGGATACACCGCATCGCCCGCGCGCGCCAGTTCCCCCACCACTGACGTGATGGCGATCAGGCGTCCGCCGCCCTGGCGCATCATGCGCTCGGCCGCAAACTTGGCCAGCAGCATGCCGGCCACCAGATCCGTGTCGATCAGCTCGCGGATTTCGGCCGGGCTGGTGTCGCGCAGCGTCTTGCGGTTGCGCGCGCCAACGTTGTTGACCAGGACGTCCAGGCGCTCATGCTCGCTGTCGATGCGCTCGAAGGCCTCGGCCATGGCCGCATCGTCGGACACGTCGAAGGGCAAGGGATGCGCGTCCAGGCCGGCGCCGGTCAGCTCGGCCACGGCGGCGTTCACGGCCTCGGGATTGCGGCCATTGATCAGCACGCGCGCGCCGCAGCCGGCCAGCGCCCGCGCGATGCAAAAGCCCAGCCCGCGGGCCGAGCCGGTCACCAGCGCCACCTGTCCCGTCAGGTCGAAATTGCGCAGATAAGGAAGTGTCTTCATTGATCGAGCCTCGTTCATTCCCGGAATTCCGGCGCCCAATGCAATAGCCGCCGTTCAATCCACGTCACACAGTAAACCAGCGCAATGCCGACGATGGACAGCAGCGTCACCGCCGCGAACATGTCGGTGGCGTTCAGGGTCGCCAGCGCGGTGATCATCAGGTATCCCATGCCCGTGGTGGACCCCACGAACTCGGCCAGCACCACGCCGATCAGCGCAAAGCTGATGGCATTGGGCAGCGCCGCGAAGGTCCAGGCCGCGGCGGTGGGGATGCGCACGCGCCACAGGATCTGGCGAGGCGAGCCGCCCAGCGTGCGGCAGAAGTCCACGAGTTCGCGCTCCACGCTGCGTCCGCCCTTGTAGGTGTTGAAGAACACCAGGAAGAACACGACGAACCACGACGTCACCACCTTGGACGCCAGGCCCAGCCCGAAGAACATGGTGATGAGCGGCACGAAGGCGATCCGCGGCATCGAGTTGAACGCCACGATGAACGGGTTGAACACGTCGGCCAGGAAACGGCTGCGGCTGAGCGTCATCCCCACCACGAAGCCGCTGCCCACGCCCACCACCAGGCCCACCAGCGTGGCCTGCAGCGTCAGCCACAAATGCGGCCAGACCGAACGCGGCCCGGGTTGCAGCCATTCCCACAGGCGCACGGCGACGCGCGAGGGCTGGCTGATGAAAAAGGGATCGAACAGCGTGTTCTGGGCAAACCACGGGATGCGCGTCAGCGTTTCCCACGAGCCCAGGATGATGGCCAGGATGAAGACCTGCCACAGGGTGATGCGCACCCGGCGGGCGACGTTGGCGCGGCGGTCCAGGCGCAACTGGTCCTGCAGGGAGTCGGCGGATTCAATCGAAGTCATGACGCGTATCGGTTCAGGCGGCGGCGCGGAACTGCTGGCCCAGCACGCTCCAGAGGCTTTGCACGTGGGTGACGAACTGCGGCGTCTCGCGCAGGGTGAAGACGTCGCGCGGATGCGGGATGGCGATGCGCTCGTCCAGCAGCACGCGGCTGGGCGGGCCGGACAGCACCACCACGCGATCCGACAGCAGGATGGCCTCGTCCAGGTCGTGCGTGACCAGCACCACGGTCTGGCCCAGCTTGCGCCAGATCTCCATCAGCTCGCGGTGCAGGTGGGTCTTGGTGTGCGTATCGAGCGCGCCGAATGGCTCGTCCAGCAGCAGGATGCGCGGCTCCACCGCCAGGCTCATCAGCAGCGCCACGCGCCGCCGCATGCCGCCCGACAGTTGGTGCGGAAAGGCGTCGGCGAAGGCCGTCAGGTGGCCCAGCTCCAGCAGCTCGGCCACCCGGCTGGCGATGCGCGCGGCCGGCACGCCCTGGAACTTCAGGCCCAGCGCCACGTTCTTCCTGACGCTGAACCACGGCAGCAGCGTGTCCTTCTGGAAGATGTAGCCCAGCGCCGGCGGCACCTGCCCGTCCACCACGCGTCCGTCCACTAGGATCGTGCCGGTGGTGGGACGCAGAAAGCCCGCGATCATGTTCAACAACGTGCTCTTGCCGCAGCCCGACGGGCCGACGATGGACACGAACTCGCCTTCGTTGACGGTCAGGTTGACCTCACCGACGGCGTGCGTCGTACCCTGGCGCGACTGGTACGCCTTGCCTACCTTGTCCAGCGTGATCATCAAAGGCCCCGGGCTTTTCGCACGAAGCTCATGTTCACGCACTTGGCGTACGGCACCGTCTTGATCTCGTCGTTGGAGAACTGGCGGCCGTCGCCCATGATGGCCGTCATGCGGTTGTAGGCGTCCTCGGTGATGATGTTGTCCTTCAGGAACACCGTTTCCTTGTAGACGCCCAGCGTCTTCTCGATGGCGGGGCGCGGGAAGGCGCTGAGGTAATCGTCGTAGATGACGTCGGTGATCGCGGCCGCGCTGTTGGCGGTGATGAAATCCTGCGCCTTGACCATGGCGGTGACAAACGCCTGCACGACCTCGGGACGCTTCTGGATGGTGTCTTGCAGCGTCAACGCCGCGATGCCGGGGACGTCGCCGCCCATGAATTCGTTCCACGAGGCTTCGGTGGTGGCATCGAAGATCGGCACGCCCCAGCCTTCCTGGCGGGCCTGCTCCATCATCGACATCGTGGCCATGCTGGCGGCGACCGAACCGGTCTTGAGCGCGCCCAGCATGGTCGCCAGGTCGCCCAGCGGCCGGATGTCGACTTTGTCGGCCACGCCGGCCTTCTGCATCAGGTACAGCGCCATCAGCCATGTGCTGGACTGCGGCTGCGTCGCGCCCACGCGCTTGCCGGCCAGGTCCTTCATCGACTTGATCTTGCCGCTTTCAAAGTCTTCGCGGCGCACGATGACGTTGGCGTACGTGAGCTTGCGGTCAAAGCCGAACACCAGCGTGGCGGGCTTGCCCGCGATGGTCAATGCCGGCGCGGCCGTGGCGGCCGTGGCGCCGAAGGCGATCTGCCCGGCGGCCAGCAACTGATTGGTGCGCGGGCCGCTCTGCGAATTCAGGTACTCGACCTCCAGCCCGCCCTCGCCAAAGAAGCCCTTCTTCAGCGCCACATAGCCGGCCGCGAAAAAAGGGTCGATGCTGCCCTGGCCGTACATGACCTTGCCGAGCTTGGGCTGCGCCAGGACGACGCGCCCGTTGAGCAGGCCGATGCCAGCCAGGGCGGAAGCGGCGGCCAGCACGCGGCGGCGGGTGGTGAAGTCGGAGCTACGGGTCATGTCGTCCTCGGAAGTGTCTGGGTTGCAGCTATTTGGCGTCAACAATACCCCAGCGATTGCTGCCCAACAATGGAAAACGCCCGGTTTCCCGGGCGTTTGGTGGTGCGGCGCAGATTGGATTACGCCGTGGTCTTCTTCGGCGCGGCCTTTTTCACGGCCTTCTTGGCGGCGGTCTTGGTGGCCGTTTTGGTTGCGGTCTTGGTTGCCGCCTTCTTGGCCGGCGCCTTCTTGGCGGCGGTCTTGGTCGCCGTCTTGGTTGCGGTCTTAGTGGCGGTCTTGGTGGCAGTCTTGGCCGGCGCGCGGGCGCGACCCGGTTTCTCGGGACGCGGCTCGAACTCGAAACCGACCTTCCCGTCGGGCTGGCGCACCAGGAAAGCCTTGAACTTGCGGTTCGTGCGGCTGGAGACAAAACCGTCGAGCAGGTCGGTGCGGCCGTTGGTCAGCAGCTTTTCCATCTGCTCGCGCGAGATCTCCTGCTGCAGGATGACCTTGCCCGAACGGAAATCGCACGACTTCTCGGGTCCGACGGACTTTTCGCAGACGTAGCTCATGCCGTGCTCGAACACGCGCGACTGGCATTTCGGGCATGGGCCCACCGGCGTGTGGCCGGAGAAGTCGACGGCTTCGTTGTCGTCCTCGTCGTTCTGGCCGAAGTCGAATTCCAGCTTGTACTCGTCGCTGATGCGCAGGATGGCGGCGAACGGCCGGCCCATCTTGCTGATGAAGCCTTGCAGCGGACCGATCTCGCGCTTGGCCAGCAGCTCTTCGACTTCCGGCAGCTCGAACGTGCGGCCGCCCGGGTGCTTGCCGATGGAAAAGTCGCAGGCCGTGCAGGCAAAGCGGCGGTAGTTTTCCTTGACGACGGCGCCGCACTTGGGGCACGGCGTCTGCAGCGTGGCGTAGTCGCCCGGCACCGTGTCGCGCTCGTATTCCTTGGCGCGCTTGACGATGACCTGGGTCATCTGTGCGATCTCGCGCATGAAGGCCTCGCGGCCCAGCCCGCCCTGCTCGATCTGCTTGAGCTTGTGCTCCCATTCGCCGGTGAGTTCAGGCGAGGTCAGTTCGGTAACGTCCAGACCGGAAAGCAGCGTCATGAGCTGGCGCGCCTTGGCGGTGGGCACCAGGTCGCGGCCCTCGCGGCGCAGGTAGGTTTCGTTCAGCAGGCCTTCGATGATGGCCGCGCGCGTGGCCGGCGTGCCCAGGCCGCGCTCGGACATCGCTTCGCGCAGCTCCTCGTCGTCCACCAACTTGCCGGCGCCTTCCATGGCCGACAGCAGCGTGCCTTCGTTGAAGCGCGCGGGCGGCTTCGTGGACAGGCCGACGGCCTCGACTTCTTCCGTGCGCACGGCCTCGCCGTCCGCCACGGGCACCAGGTTCGCGTCCTCGCCCTGGGCTTCCTTGCCGTACACGGCAAGCCAGCCGGGATTGACCAGCACCTTGCCGTCCGTGCGGAAACGATGGCCCTGCACTTCGGTCAGGCGCGTGGTCACGCGGTATTCCGCGGCGGGGAAGAACACCGCCAGGAAGCGCTTGAGCACCAGGTCATAGAGCTTGGCTTCGGCCTCGCTCAGGTCGTGCGGGATCTGCAGCGTCGGGATGATCGCAAAGTGATCAGACACCTTCTTGTTGTCGAAGATGCGGCGGTTCGGCTTGACCCACTGCTGGCCGACAACGGTCTCGGCGTGGCGCGACAGGCTGCCCACGGCGTTCGAACCGCCCTTGGCCAGCGCGCGCATCGTCTCCTGCACCGTGCTGATGTAGTCCTCGGGCAGGTAGCGGGAATCGGTACGCGGATAGGTCAGCGCCTTGTGGCGTTCGTACAGGGTCTGCGCCAGCGAGAGTGTCGTCTTGGCCGAAAAGCCGAAGCGGCCGTTGGCCTCGCGCTGCAGCGAGGTCAGGTCATACAGGGCCGGCGACATCTGGCTCGACGGCTTGGATTCCTCGGTGACGCTGCCGGACTGGTCGCGGCACGCGGCCACCACGCTCTGGGCGGCGGCGGCGGACCACAGGCGCGATTCGCGCTTTTCGGGGTCGCGGTCGTCTTTCTTGAATTGCGGGTCGATCCAGCGGCCTTCGTACAGGCCGGCGGCCGCGACGAAGGTGGCGCGCACTTCCCAGTAGTCGCGCGGCACGAAGCGGCGGATGCGCTCTTCGCGTTCGGCAACGATGGCGAGCGTGGGCGTCTGCACCCGGCCGACCGGCGTCTTGAAGAAGCCGCCGTCCTTGCTGTTGAAGGCGGTCATGGCGCGCGTGCCGTTGATGCCGACCAGCCAGTCGGCTTCGGCGCGCGAACGCGCCGCGGCTTCCAGCGGCTTCAACTGGACGTCGTCGCGCAGGTTGGCGAAGGCCTCGCGGATGGCGGCCTGCGTCATGGACTGCAGCCACAGACGCTGGATGGGCTTCTTCACGCCGGCGTACTGGATGATGTAGCGGAAGATCAGTTCGCCTTCACGTCCCGCGTCACAGGCGTTGATGATGGCGTCCACGTCCTTGCGCTTGGCCAGCCGGACAAGCAGCTTAAGACGTTCGGCGGACTTCTTGTCGGTCGGGCCCAATTCGAACTGAGGCGGAATCACGGGCAGGTGCGTGAAGCTCCACTTCCCCTTGACCGGATCGTTGGGCGCGACCAAGCTGAGCAAATGGCCGATGCTGGAAGCGAGGACGTAACGTTCGCTTTCAAAATAGTCGCCCTCGCGCGCGAAGCCTCCCAAGGCGCGTGATATATCAAGGGCCACCGAGGGCTTCTCGGCAATAATCAGCGTTTTATTCATGTGTTTCCAGTGGCGGTAGTCCCGCCGTATCAGCGCGGATAATAAGATCGGAGATTCGCCAGATGCAAGTCGGCACTGAAAGGCAAGCGGGATCCGAACTGCACGCTTGGCGTCAATTTCTGTCGCGAAGCACCTTGTGGCTAGGCGTTTTGCTGCTGGGCAGCGCCGCCGTCTGCTGGGTTGCCGCCAACTGGCAGGACATGACAAAAATGCAGCGTTTTGCCGGCGTGCAGGGCCTTTTGGCCGTCTGCGCACTGGCCGCCGCGTGGGCCGGATTGCGCTTGCGGGCCCGCCCGGGCGTGCGCCGCAGCATCCCTGGCGCGCTGCTTGCGTTGGCTGGCATTCTGCTCGGCGCCCTGCTCGCGCTTTTAGGCCAAACTTACCAGACCGGCGCCGATACCTGGGAACTGTTCGCGTGGTGGGCAGTGCTGCTGCTGCCCTGGGCGCTTGCCGCGGGCAGCCAGGCGGTGTGGCTGCTGTGGGCCCTGGTGCTGAATCTGGCGGCGGCATTGTGGCTGGGCGAACGCGTTTTCACCTGGTTGATGATCTTTGGCGGTCCGGGCCTGCCAAGCCTGTTCATGGCCGCGCTCAACATGCTGCTGCTCATGGGGTGGGAACTGGCCGCCCGGCGCTGGCGGGCCAGCACGGTCTTCGGACCGCGCATCCTGGCCGCGATCACGATCAGCGTGCTGGTCCTGGCGCTGATGTTCGGCGATTCCATCGTCGACGGCCTGGGCACCTACAACGGCATCGCGTGGGTGGCCGCGACGCTGGGGCTCGGCTTTTACTATCAGCGCGGCAGGCGCGACCTTGTCATCCTGGCCATGCTGGCCGCCGGCGTCATCTGCGTGTCGCTGCGCGTCGTGGGCGAATGGCTGTGGCGGCTTGAGCCCGGCGTGTGGGCGGCGCTGCCGCTGGCCGCGCTGCTCATCGCCGAGGCCGT
>DALZRX010000173.1:2286-7988 GCA_032015805.1 Achromobacter sp. | reverse complement strand
GGCGGCGGGCGACCCGGCGGCCGGCACTCCGCCGGCCGGCGCTCAGCCGTCGACGGGGTTTTGCGGCGTGTCCAGCGTCAGCTGGTAGAACGCCAGATCGAGCCAGCGGCCAAACTTGAAGCCGGCCTCACGTATCGTGCCCGCGTGCACAAACCCGAGTTTTTCGTGCAGGCGGATGCTGCCCTGGTTCGCCGCGTCGATGCCGCCGACCATCACGTGCACGCCACCGGCGCGCGCGCGTTCGATCAGGATGCCCATCATCGCTTCGCCCAGGCCGCGGCCCCGGAAGCGCCCGTCCACGTATACGGAATGCTCAACCGAATATTTGAAGGCCGGCCACGCTCGAAAGGTGCCGTAGCTCGCGAACGCCATCAATTCGCCGTCCTCGTTCTCCAGTCCCACGACAGGGAAGCCGCCCTGCTGCTTGGTCTGAAACCAGCCCAGCATGGCCTCTCGCGGCCGCGGCTTGTAGTCGTACAGCGCGGTGGATGTCGCAATGGCGTCGTTGAAGATGGCCAGGATCTGATCGGCATGGCGCTCATGCGTGCAGTCGACCAGGGTTGTACCTTGCGGGGCGCGGGGTTCGGCGGGCGTATTCATGGCCGGGATTTTAGCCACCGCGGCGCGCGCCGCCTACCGGAAAGAAGGGCGAAAAAAAACCGGCGATGACGCCGGTTCAGGGAAATGGTTGCCGCTTCTGGCCACTCTCAGGCGGCGCGGCTCTCCACTGATCGGTGCGCGCCGTTCGTCATGTGGCGCAAACCCGGGCACTGCCGCCAGGACAATTCGTCGGCGTCCATGTCCAGGTCGAACAAATCTTGCGCGGCGGGCCACGGATGGGAGCGCGCGGTGGCGCCCTCCATTTCAAGCACATGGCCGGCAAATCCGCGAGGCGATCCCCCGCACTCCGCGAAATACCGCTGCGTATTCAGGTCCACCACATACGTGGTCATGTCGTGGGTCAGTATGGCCACGTATTGGCCGTCATCACTGGCATAGGCGTACTGAAACTGTCCTTTGATGCCATCGCCGTTAAGGGCATTACCAGTCAATTGGGACAAGGCACGCGTGACGATCTCGGTCAGCATGGGTCGTTCCTCCGTAGAATGCGCCGGCAGGATGCCGGCGGCGAAGGCGCGAACGACAAGCACCGGCGCCGCGCGGCGGCGGCGTCTGGCGTTGGACGGGAAGCCGTAGGACGGCTGTCGCGCATCCCGTCAGCAACAGCTAATGCGTCCTTCAAAGCTTACACCCGCGACCGGAAGCGGTTCAAATCCCCTGGGAAAACGCCACTGCTGCATCGCAGCATCAGGTCTGGCGCGGCTTCCCGCCCCTTATGCGGCCGCAAACACCGCCGCATCATTGGCGCCGCCCGCGTCTCGCCTGCGGCGCCAGGCGTCACGCCCGATACGGTACAGCACGTGCGCGCGCAGGCGGTGGCCCAACGGGACGGCGGGGTGGTCGAACGGTTCCGGATCGGCCGCCATGCCCAGGCGGTCCATTACCGCGCGGGATCGCAGGTTATCGGTTGCCGTGAAGGCGACGATCTCGTCCAGGGCGACCTGTTCGAATCCCACGCGCAGGGCCGCGTCGGCCGCCTCGCTGGCATAGCCACGTCCCCAGAAAGGCTGGGCGAGCCGCCAGCCGATCTCGACGCCGGGCGCAAAGGGCAACGCGGGCGCCAAAGGCTTGATTCCCACGAAACCGATGAACGGCGCGACGCCGGGCGCTTCGACCGCCCAAAAGCCCCACCCGTGCTCATCGATGCCCGCCGCCAGCCGGTCGGCCAGCGCGTCGCTCTCTTGAGGGGTGATGGGGAGCAGGAATTGCGTGACGCGCGGATCGCCATTGAGGACGGCGAAGGGCTTACGGTCGGCGGCGCGCCATTGCCGCAGCACGAGGCGGGGCGTTTCGACTTCGACGGTCAGGGACATATCAACTTCCTCAGCATTGCGGCCGGCGCCGAGGCGTCCGCGGTCACGGTGGCCGGCTTGGCCGCCTGAACCATTGCCAACGTATACACTCCAACGGATTCTGCCATGCCAAAGGAATAGTCCGCCATGCGCTTGTCCCTGTCGAAGCTGCCGCGCCCGTTAGGCGTGCTGCTGTTTTCCTCCTTCCTGGCCTTTCAGGCCGGGGCCGCCAGCCTGCCGGCCGGCGTCTCGGAGGCCGCCTCGATCGAAGGCATCACCGAATATCGCTTGGCCAATGGCCTGCGGGTGCTCCTGGTACCCGACGAATCCAAGCCGTCCACCACGGTCAACATGACGTACCTGGTGGGCTCGCGCAACGAAAACTACGGCCAGACCGGCATGGCGCACCTGCTGGAGCACATGCTGTTCAAGGGCACGTCCACCACCCGCAACGCCATGGGCGAATTCTCGCGCCGAGGTCTGCAGGCCAACGGTTCGACCTCGAGCGACCGCACCAATTATTTCGCCAGCTTCGCGGCCAATCCCGAGACACTGAAGTGGTACCTCGGCTGGCAGGCCGATGCGATGGTGAATTCGCTGATCGCCAAGGAAGACCTGGACTCGGAAATGACCGTGGTCCGCAATGAAATGGAAAGCGGCGAGAACAACCCGTTCCGCATCCTCATGCAGAAGATGCAGGCGGCTGCCTACCAGTGGCACAGCTATGGCAAGAACACGATCGGCGCACGCTCCGACGTCGAGAACGTGGACATCAGCCAGCTCCGCGCCTTCTATCACGAGTACTACCAGCCCGATAACGCCGTGCTGATCGTGGCGGGCAAGTTCGATCCGCAGACGACGCTGGCGGACATCGAGGCCACGCTGGGCAAGCTGCCCAGGCCCGACCGCAAGCTGCCGCCCGAATACACGGTGGAACCGGCGCAGGACGGCGAGCGTTCGGTGACGCTGCGCCGCACGGGCGGCACGCCGCTGGTCGCGGCGATGTATCACGTTCCGGCCGGCGCCAGCGCGGACTTCGTGCCGTTCGACCTGGCGACCACGATCCTGTCCGACACGCCGTCGGGCCGCCTCTACCATGCCCTGGTCCCGACCAAGCTGGCCTCGGGCGTGTTCGGCTTCACGATGGAGAACCTGGATCCGGGACTGGCGATGTTTGCCGCGCAACTGACGCCGGGCAAGGACCTGGACGCCGCAATGAAGGCGCTGACGGGCACACTGGAGTCGCTCGACAAGAAGCCCTTCACGCAGCAGGAGCTTGACCGCGCGCGCAGCAAGTGGCTGACCTCCTGGGAGCAAACGTACAGCGATCCGGAGCAGGTGGGCGTGGCGCTGTCCGAAGCGATCGCCGCCGGCGACTGGCGCCTGTTCTTCCTGCAGCGCGACCGCGCTCGCCAGGCGACGCTGGCAGAGGTGCAGAAGGCCGCGACCACCTATCTGGTGCAAAGCAACCGCATCGAAGGCCGCTACATCCCGACAGAAAAGCCGCTGCGCGCGCCGCAGACACAGCGCCTGGACCTGAGCGCGGTGTTCAAGGATTACAAGGGCGATCCGGATTTCAAGGCCGCATCGGCTTTCGATCCTTCGCCGGCAAACATCGACAAGCTCACGCAGCGCACGACGCTTGACCTTCCCAACGGCCCGGTAAAGCTGGCGCTGTTGCCCAAGGCGACGCGCGGCAGCCGAGTGCAGGCGCAGATGCTCATCCAGTTCGGCAACGAGAAGGACCTGTTGGGCCAGCGCGTGAATTCCAGCGCGGCCGCGGACCTGCTGCTACGCGGCACGGACAAGCTGTCGCGCCAGGATATCCAGGATCGCCTGGACAAGTTGCAGGCCGAGCTGGGCTTCAGCGGCGGCGGCACGACGCTCAAGGTGGCGATGTCGACCAAGGGCGAGAACCTGCCGGAACTGACGGCGCTGGCGCTGGAGATCATCCGCAGCGCAAACTTCCCGAAGGAACAGGTGGAGGAATACCAGCGTCAGCTCGAAACCTCGATCCAGAACGCCATGACCGAACCGTCGGCTCTGGCCGGTCGTGCGCTCGCGCGCCACGACAATCCGTGGCCCGCGGACGACCTGCGTTACGTGCCGACGTTCGAGGAGTCGCTGGCCGGCGTGCGGGCGCTGAATCGCGAGGCGCTGGCCAAATTCCACGCCAGGTTCTATGGCGCGGGCGATATCGAGTTCTCGGCCGTGGGCGATTTCGAACCGGAAGCGGTGCAAAAGGCGATCCGCACGGGACTCGCCGGTTGGAAGAAGGCGCCGGCCTACACCCGCGTGCCAAACCCGTACCGCGACGTGCCGGCCAAGCAATTCGACATCGACACGCCGGACAAGGCCAACGCGTTCTTTCTGTCGCGCATGCCCCTGAAGCTGCAGGACACGGACGCGGACTATGCCGCACTGTATCTGGCCAACTATCTCTTCGGTGCGTCGGAGACGTCGCGCCTGTGGAACCGGGTGCGCGAGACCGAAGGCCTGTCCTATAACGTGCGCAGTTCGTTGTCGGTGTCGTCGTTCGAGCCTGCGGCGAACTGGAGCATCTATGCGATCTACGCGCCTCAGAACCGTGAGCGCCTTGAGAAAGCCATCAACGAGGAACTGGCACGTGTTCTGAAGGACGGCTTCTCGGACAAGGAAATCACGGAGGGCATTACGGCCCTGCTGAACTACCGCAATCTGGCCCGCGCGCAGGACGACGTGTTGGCAAGCACCTGGCTGGATTACCTGGAACGGGGCCGCACGTTTGCCTGGTCCGCGGAAATGGACAAGAAGATTTCCGCCCTGACCCCGGATGCCGTGAACGCCGCGCTGCGCAAGTATGTGCGCCCGGACGGATTCAGCACGGCGCTGGCGGGTGACTTCAAGAAGCCCTGACGCGTCGCTGGATGGAAAGCCCCTGCTTCGGCAGGGGTTTTTTTTGCATAGTGCTAGCGCTCAGACGCCGGCGGGACGTGCATTCCGGCGATAACCATGCCACTCATGGTGTGAATCTTTGGTAGTCGGCTTATTACTCGATTATTTGGAAAGATGTTTTCATGGAATACGGGTTTATCCCAGGTGGGATGACGCGCACAATTCACTTCATCGGGAACAGCAAACGAACCACGACGGAGTACCGCCGGATTCGGTCCCTCTTTACGACGAATTGGAGGTCTCACCATGAAAACCCTAGCCACCACCCTTTTCCTATCCCTGGCACTGGCCGGTGTCGGCGCACAAGCCGCCGGCGTTGAGCAAGCCAAGAGCAGCGCCCAAGTGGCGACCGAACTGCAACAAGCAAAAGTGAGCGGTCAATACACCTTCGGCGAACTGGACTATCCGCCCGCCCTGCCCCAAACCACGAGCTTGAGCTCCCAGGAAGTGCAAGCTCAACTGCAACAAGCCAAGGTCAGCGGCCAGTACACGTTCGGTGAACTGCAATATCCGCCCGTTGCCGCGGCGACGGCCAGCGCAAAGTCGCGTGCCGAAGTCCAACAGGAACTGGCGCAAGCGAAGGCCAGCGGCCAATACACGTTCGGCGAGCTCGAGTACCCGCCGATCAGCCGGTGAGCTGCTTGCTGTAGCCCGGCCGGCCTCGGGTGGCATCATGGCCTGAGGCCGGTATTTTCCGGCTAACAGCGGCGGTTGAAGTAGCAGTAGCAGTAACAGTAGAAGTCGAAGTTGCAGTTGAAGTGCAGTCAGCAGTTGAAGTTGCAGTCAGCAGTTGAAGTTGAAGTCAGCAGTTGAAGTTGAAGTCAGCAGTTGAAGTTGAAGTCAGCAGTTGAAGTT
>DALZRX010000173.1:440-2186 GCA_032015805.1 Achromobacter sp. | reverse complement strand
GTCAGCAGTTGAAGTTGCAGTCAGCAGTTGAAGTTGCAGTCAGCAGTTGAAGTTGCAGTCAGCAGTTGAAGTTGAAGTCAGCAGTTGAAGTTGAAGTCAGCAGTTGAAGTTGCAGTCAGCAGTTGAAGTTGCAGTCAGCAGTTGAAGTTCGAAGTAGCAGTAGCGAAGAGGCCGTGGCGATATGTCGCGGTCTCTTTTTTTCGTCGGTAGCGTTCTTGGGTGCCGTTCGGTTCTTTAGCCGCCCGGCACGGCCACGACCCCCAGCACGCGGGGCCACGATTGCGGTCCGGAGCCTTCGCTCCGGACTTCCCCTGCCTCATCCTCGTCATCGCCTTCGGCGATTCCTTCGGATTCCGTCGGGCTTATCGACGCCCCGCGCGCTGGGGGCCGCGGCCGCACCAGGCTCATAGTCCTGGAAACTTCTGGATCGCCGGGGCGGGTGGATTTCTGGCGTTCTTTTGACGGCGGGCGGAACCGAGGAAGATCTTGCGGGGCCCGCGTTGCGTTGGCCGCGCGGGCGGCCTCGCAACGCATACGCTGTGTTTTGCGTCTTCCGGTGATCGCAGCGCGGCAATTGCGGCATTTGCTGTTTTGCATGACCTTGCGTCGCCTAGCATGACATCGCAGTCGGCAACATCTTCATGTGCCACGACGCACGCCCATACATGCCACGCGTCTGTGATGTCCAGACGAAAAAAAGCCGCGACTTTCGTCGCGGCCTTTTGCGTTGGCGGGCAACGCGTTTAGCTGAAGAATTCCTTGACGCGGTCCGTCCAGGACTTGCTTTGGGGCGAGTGGCGGTCGCCGCCGTCGTTCAGGGATGCTTCGAACTGGCGCAGGATGTTCTTCTGGTCGTCGCTCAGGCGCACGGGCGTTTCCACCACGACGTGGCAGTAGAGATCGCCCGGGTAGCTGCCGCGCACGCCACGGATGCCCTTGCCGCGCAAGCGGAAGGTCTTGCCGGACTGCGTGCCTTCGGGGATGGAGATCTCGGCCTTGCCGCCCAGCGTGGGGACCTGGAGTTCGCCGCCCAGCGCCGCCGTGGTGAACGGAATGGTCAGTTCGCAGTGCAGGTCGTCGCCATCGCGCTGGAATATCTTGTGCTGCTTGATGTGGATTTCCACATACAGATCGCCCGGCGGCCCGCCGTTGATGCCCGGTTCGCCATTGCCGCTGGAGCGGATGCGCATGCCGTCGTCGATGCCGGCGGGGATCTTGACCTGCAGGGTCTTGTTGCGGCGGATGCGGCCGACGCCGTCGCAGGACGGGCACGGATCCGTGATTTCCTTGCCGTTGCCATGGCAGGTGGGGCAGGTCTGCTGGACGCTGAAGAAGCCTTGCTGCATGCGCACGGCGCCCGATCCGCCGCAGGTGCGGCAGGTTTTGGGCGAGGTGCCGGGCTTGGCGCCGGAACCGTGGCAGGTGTCGCAGTTTTCCCAGCTGGGGACGCGGATCTCGGTGTCGAAACCGGCGGCCGCCTGTTCGAGGGAGATTTCCAGCGCGTACTTCAGGTCGGCGCCGCGGTACACCTGGGGACCGCCGCCGCGGCGGCCACCGCCGGCGCCACCGAAGATCTCGCCGAAGATGTCGCCGAAGGCGTCGGCAAAGCCGCCGCCCATGCCCGCGCCACCCATGCCGGCGGCGTTGGGGTCCACGCCTGCATGACCGTAGCGGTCGTACGCGGCGCGCTTTTGTTCATCGCCCAGGACCTCGTAGGCTTCCTTGGCTTCCTTGAACTTCTCTTCG
>DALZRX010000173.1:0-430 GCA_032015805.1 Achromobacter sp. | reverse complement strand
GAAGTCGGCGTCGACGACGTTGTCGTCCACCGGCTTCGCGTTGTCGGCGGCCTGTTGCTGGCCGGCGGCTTGCTGCGCCTGCATGTCGGCGTACATCTTCTCGCCCAGCTTTTGCGATGCCGTCGACAGGGCTTCGACCTTGGCGTCGATCGCGGCCTTGTCGCCTTCCTTCAGCGTGTCTTCCAGGTCCTTGATCGCGGCTTCGATGTTTTCCTTCTCAGCAGCTTCGAGCTTGTCGCCGTACTCGGTCAGCGACTTGCGGGTGGCATGCACCAGCGCGTCGGCCTGGTTGCGCGACTGAGCCAGTTCGGCAACGCGGTGATCTTCCTCGGCATTGGCCTCGGCATCCTTGACCATGCGCTGGATCTCGTCTTCGGACAGACCCGAGTTGGCCTTGATGGTGATCTTGTTTTCCTTGCCGGTGCCCTTG
>DALZRX010000172.1:6366-7997 GCA_032015805.1 Achromobacter sp. | reverse complement strand
ACGCCTTTGCGCCGATGATAGTGGACGGACGTCTGTGAAAGTAGGTCATCGTCAAGCTCTTATCCTCAAAGCCCCACCGGTACCCGGTGGGGCTTTGTCTTTGGTGTTCGAGTCGGCCTGCAAGCCGCGCCAATGCTGAATGTGCCCAAATAACAACGTCCGTGGGCGGGGTAGCTTTGTGCGGTAAGATTGTTCGAGTCAATTCGTTGGAGCGTTATCGTGAGTGATCCCCAGACCCCCGTGCCCGGTACGACATTGGACCTTCGCACGTTGACCCACGTGGCCTACGGCTTATATGCCTTGGGCTTTCTGACGAGTGGATTTCTGGGCATTGCCACGATCGCGGCCGTTGTCCTCATGTACCTCAAGCGCTCGGACGCCGCAGGCACGGTCTATGCCGGTCATTTTGACTGGCTTCTACGCACGTTTTGGTGGGCGTTGCTATGGCTCGCCATCAGCGGGATTGCGACGCTTATCTTCATTGGCTGGATCGGCGTCGCGGCGACCATCGTGTGGGTGCTGTATCGCCTGATACGTGGCTGGCTGTCGCTGCTGGAAGGCAGCGCGCCCACGTCGTACGCGTGAGTCCAGGCAGTCCATTTAGAAAGGCCGGCATCAATGCCGGCCTTTTTGCATGTGGCTCTGGTGGGTTGCAGACAGCGGGCCACGGCGGGAATTTGGGCGCTCGGCCTGGAGACGGGCGCCGCGGTCGAATCTCCAGCGCCAACGTTGAAGACGAGCGCCGCATTCGAAACTTGAGCGGCATGGGTTGGAGAGGGGCGCCAGAGTTGACGCTCAGTGCGAAGGTCAGATACGGGCTCCACGGTTGAATCTCCAGCGCCACAGTGAAGACGAGCGCCACGTTCGAAGCGCGAGCCGCAAGGGTTGGAGAGGGGCGCAGGGTTGACGCTCGGAGCCAAGGTCGGAGACGGGCGCCACGGTCGAAACTCAAGCGCTTAGGTCGGAGACGAACGCTTCGGATCAAGCTCAAGCGCCAAGGTTGAAGGCGGGCCCCACGGTCGAAACTCAAGAGCCTAGTTTGGAGACGGGGAGCACGGTCGAAGCGCAAGCGCGATGGTTGGAGATGGAGCGCCAGGCTCGAAGCTTGAGACCAGGCTGGAGATCGCGTGCCGATATCCAATTTGATGTGCTTTCACAAGTGATGGGTAGTGGCGCCGGCGCCGGCGTGAGCCGATGAACGCAGGTGCTCCGAGTCAGCCACCGCTACCGGGCGTGGTCGGACTCGACGCGTCGGGCGCACCGGACGCGCCACATGCATCGAGCGCACGGCAAGCGCCGCATACGTATGTTCCGGCCGCCGCAAATCGTGCAGAGCCGTGCGCTGAACGCGTTGCGGTGCTGGGCTGAGAAGCGCGCCAGGCCTGGCGATCAGGCTAGTAAGATCAAGCGGGGAGGTCCACGAACGTGGCGATGATGAACTGCGAGGCGGGGACTTGCGTGGTGGCGTCGAGCTCGCCCGGCCGTAAGCCAGGGCGTCGCGACAATCCAAAGGCAGGGACGTACGCCGTACGCCCTTTGCCTGCTTACTTCAGATGTGCGTTGACCAGTTTGGTCAATTCGAACATCGTGACCTGATCCTTGCCGAAGATCGGGCGCAGCTTGGCATCGGC
>DALZRX010000172.1:1137-6356 GCA_032015805.1 Achromobacter sp. | reverse complement strand
TCCTTCTCTGGCTGTTGGAAAAATTGTCCTGCGGCCGGAGCATAACGTGTCTCTACAGTAAAGACAAAGGCATTTATCCTCTGTAGCAACTAAAATGCACCGACTGTCCCCCCTATCACGTCATTCTGTAACGTCCTATGTACGCACGATCTCCGTTGGAATCGATTCGGCTTTTTCATGACGAATTGACGGCGCTACGGCGCGATTTGCATGCCCACCCCGAACTTGGTTTCGAAGAAGTCCGCACCTCCGGCATCGTTGCGGGTGCGCTGGAAGCGCTCGGCATTGAGGTGCACCGCGGAATCGGAAAGACCGGCGTGGTTGGCGTGATTCGCGGCAAGCGGTGCGATAGCGGTCGCATGATCGGATTGCGCGCCGACATGGACGCCTTGCCCATGACCGAGGACAACACGTTCGGGCACAAGTCGACCAAGGCGGGACTGATGCATGGCTGCGGTCATGATGGTCATACCGCGGTGCTGGTCGGCGCGGCAAAGTACCTGGCGCAGACTCGCAATTTCGATGGCACGGCAGTGTTGATTTTCCAGCCCGCCGAAGAAGGTCGCGGTGGCGCGCGCGCCATGCTCGAAGACGGCCTGTTTGACACGTTTCCGTGCGACGCCATCTACGCCTTGCACAACTGGCCGGGGCTCAAGCCCGGTACGATCGGCATCAACCCCGGGCCGATGATGGCTGCGGCTGATCGCTTCGAGATCCTGATAACAGGCCGGGGCGGGCACGGCGCGCACCCGTACCAGACGATTGATCCGGTGACGATCGCCGGCCAGATCATCACCGCGTTGCAGACCATCGTGTCGCGTAACGTGAACCCGCTGGATTCGGCGGTGCTCTCGATCGGATCGGTGCAAGCCGGGCATCCGGGCGCGATGAGCGTGATCCCGCGCGAAGCGCGCATGGTGGGCACGGTGCGCACGTTCCGCAAGTCCGTCCAGGAAATGGTCGAGACGCGGATGCGCGAGCTGGTAAGCGCAATTGCTGGCGCGTTTGGCGGCACCGCCGAAGTGGTGTACGAGCGGATCTACCCCGCGACCCTGAACACGCCTCAGCATGCCAACCTGGTGGCCGACATCGCGACCGAGATGATCGGCAAGGAGAACGTGGTGCGCGACCTGGTACCCTCGATGGGTTCCGAGGACTTTTCATTCATGCTGCAGGCCAAACCGGGCGCGTACTTCCGGCTTGGCCAGGGCGGCGCAGATTCGGGTTGCCTGTTGCACAACCCGAATTTTGATTTCAACGATGCCGTCATTCCCCTGGGCAGCGCGATGTTCGGCGCGCTGGCTGAACGGGGCATGCCGCTGGCAGATTAAGAAGCCTTCCATGTCCATTCAAAGCACGACTCAACTCACCATCACCCGCCCTGACGACTGGCACTTGCACTTGCGCGACGGCGCGGCGCTGGAGGCCGTGGTGGCGGATACGGCGCGCCAGTTTGCCCGTGCCATCATCATGCCGAACCTGAAACCGCCGGTCACGACTACGGAGCAGGCGTTGGCGTATCGCGGCCGCATCCTCGAAGCGCTTGCGAAGACCGGCGTCAATCCGGATTCGTTCACGCCCTTGATGACGCTATACCTGACCGACAATACGTCGGCGGAAGAGATCGTGCGCGCGCACGAGTCCGGCCAGGTCTACGCGGTGAAGCTGTATCCCGCCGGCGCCACGACCAACTCGGACGCAGGCGTGACCGATTTGCTGGGCAAGTGCGCGAAGGCGTTGGAAGCCTTGCAGAAATGCGGTATGCCGCTGCTCGTGCACGGCGAAGTGACGGACCCGTCGATCGACGTGTTTGATCGCGAAGCCATTTTTGTCGAGCGCGTCATGAAGCCCTTGCGGCGCGCTTTTCCCGCGCTGAAAGTCGTGTTCGAACACATCACAACGAAAGAAGGCGCGGAGTATGTGCGCGATGCGGAAGGTCCGATCGCCGCAACGATTACGCCGCAGCACATGCTCTACAACCGCAATGCAATCTTCCAGGGCGGCGTTCGTCCTCACTGGTATTGCCTGCCGATCCTGAAGCGCGAGACCCACCGCCTGGCCCTGGTCGAAGCGGCCACCAGCGGCAGCCCGCGCTTTTTCCTGGGCACGGATAGCGCACCGCATGCCCGCGGTCTGAAGGAACATGCCTGCGGCTGTGCGGGCTGCTATACCGCATTGCATGCGATGGAGCTGTACGCCACGGCGTTCGAGGCGGCAGGCAAGCTGGACAAGCTGGAAGGATTTGCCAGCTTCTACGGCCCGGACTTCTACGGCCTGCCTCGCAACACCGGTACGTTGACGTTGTCGCGCGAGACCTACCAGGTGCCGGAAGAACTGGCGTTCGGCAATACGACGCTGGTTCCGTTGGCCGCCGGCGAAGCATTGGGGTGGCGCGCCCACGCCTGAGGCCGTCGCGGCCTGCGGGGCCGGCAGGAAAAAAGGGGTGAGCGGCTGTGCCGCTCACCCCTTTTCATTTCCGTCGCGCTGTCTATCTATATAGCAGTGATCTCAGAGCGTGCCATCACGCCGCGCTTCCAGCAGTTCCCACCGCGCAAACTTCTCTTCGAGTTCGGCTTCCAGCTTGGCCAGCTCGCCGTTGATGCGCTCGACCTCGGCCGGCGCGTCACGGTAGAGGCTGCCGTCTGCCAGCTTGCCCGCGAGTTCGGCTTGCTTGGCCTCGAGCTCGGCGATCGCGTCGGGCAGGCCTTCGAGTTCGCGCAGGTCCCAGGCGTTGATCTTGCCGGGTTTGGCCGGCTTGGGCCGAGCGGCTTTCGCGCGCGCGGCGCTGTCGTCGGCCGGTTTGGCCGCCTTGTCAGCATCGGTCTGCGGGACAGCGGGAGCCGGACGCTGCGCGACCCACTCGTCGTAGCCCCCCACGTAATCGCGCCAGTGCCCGTCGCCTTCATATGCGATGGTCTGCGTCACCACGTTGTTGAGGAAGGCGCGGTCGTGGCTGACGAGCAGCACGGTGCCCGCGTATTCCTGCAGCAGCTCTTCCAGCAGTTCCAGCGTTTCGATGTCCAGGTCGTTGGTGGGTTCGTCCAGCACCAGCACATTGGCCGGACGCGCAAAAAGCCGTGCCAGCAGCAGGCGGGCACGTTCGCCGCCGGACAGGCTGCGCACCGGCGAACCGGCGCGCGCGGGCGAGAAGAGGAAATCACCCAGGTAGGTCATCACGTGCTTGCGCACGCCGCCGATCTCGACCCATTCACTTCCCGGGCTGATGATGTCGACGAGCGAGGCGTTCTCATCAAGCTGCGCGCGCATCTGGTCAAAGTAGGCGACCGCGACGTTGGTGCCCATGCGCGTCGCGCCGGTATCGGGTTGCAGTTCGCCCAGGATCAGCTTGAGCAGCGTGGTCTTGCCCGCGCCGTTGGGCCCGATGATGCCGATGCGGTCGCCGCGCAGGATGGTCGTGGAGTAGTCGTCGACCACGACCTTGTCGCCAAAGCGTTTGCCGACGTGTTCGAGTTCAGCCACGAGTTTGCCGGACCGTTGGCCCTCGGCCAGTGCGAGCGACACGTTGCCTACGCGCTCGCGGCGCTCGGCGCGCTCCACCCGCAGGCTTTCCAGACGGCGCACCCGGCCTTCATTGCGGGTGCGGCGCGCCTCGACGCCCTTGCGGATCCAGACTTCTTCCTGTGCCAGCAGCTTGTCGAAACGCGCCTGCTCAAGCCGTTCGGATTCCAGCCATTGGGCCTTGCGCTCCTGCCATTGCGAAAAGTTGCCTGGAAAGCTCAACAGGCGCCCGCGGTCGAGTTCAACGATGCGGGTGGTGACGGCGTCCAGGAAGCGGCGGTCGTGGGTGATGATGATCGCGGCACCTTTCCAGGCGCGCAACATGTCTTCCAGCCAGGCAATGCCTTCGAAGTCCAGATGGTTGGTGGGCTCGTCGAGCAGCAACAGATCCGGTTCATCGATCAGGGCGCGGGCGAGGGCGACCCGTTTGCGTGTGCCCCCAGACAGGCCAGCAATCTGCACGTCGGCAGGCAGGCCAAGCTTTTCCAGCACCGCGCGTGCGCGGGCGGGGCGCTGCCAGTCTTCATGGTCCCCATCCGAATTGCACACGACGTCAAAGACCGTGGCGTTGTCGTCGAGTTCGGGCTCTTGTTCGACCGTGGCCACCCGCAGGCTGGAGCTGCGCGCAATCGCGCCGTCGTCGGGCTGCGTGCGGCCGTCGAGCAGCCGGAGAAGCGAGGATTTCCCTGCGCCATTGCGGCCGATCAGGCCGATGCGCTCGCCTGCCTGGATGGCGAAGTCGGCATGGTCCAGCAGCGGATGGTGCCCGTACGCGAGCTGGACATCGGTCAGGGTGATGAGAGTTTCGAGGGCCATGTAGTGTGAAAGTCTGCGGCGTCTAAGCGGATCAGCGCGTATTGTCGCAGGAACCCGGCGCGCCGTTATTGCGGCATGCGGGCGCGCCGGGGACAGAGCCGGCGGCTGTAATAGAATACGTGCTGCAAGACGGGTTGGACGATCGCGGTGGGTGCAAGCCCATCGAGGAAGGTCCGGACTCCACAGGGCAGGGTAACGGCTAACGGCCGTCCGGTTGCGTCTTCGGATGCGGCTGAGGAATAGGACCACAGAGACGAGACTGCGGCGCGGGCGCGTTTTGCGCGCACTGATACGGCCATCTCCGTATTGCGCCGCCTGGCAACAGGCGGCGGCATCGCAGGGTGAAACGCGGCAACCTCTATCCGGAGCAACATCAAATAGGCATGCGTGCGGCCTCACGGCCGTGAAGGGCGGCTCCGTCCGAGTATGCGGGTAGATGGCTAGAGCGGATCAGCAATGATCCGCGCAGAGGAATGATCGTCCGCCAGGGCAACCTGGTGTACAGAATCCGGCCTATAGACCCGTCTTGCATTGAATTCCCCAAGTTCGCGCGGATCTGGACGAGGCCGCGCGGCCGACCGGCGCCCCTCGCGCCGGCTTATTTCGACTTCCAGGGTCGCCCGGCGGGCGGGAAGCCTCGCCAACTGGAAGGATCGACCGCGCGCTAGACGGTAAGTCGCCACCGTTAGCTGCTACTTCTGAAGTAGGACATTTAGAGTATGTCGCAACCTCCTGATTTATTGGGAGGTTTTTCTTTTTGTGCATTTACAAGTTGATCTAAGTCCTTGTTGTGATTGAAAAAATTGCAACCACGCGCTTGACCGCCCCTGTGCCATACCGTAGAGTGGGAAATAGTAGGAAATTGTGCAATTAAGTGGGGTAAA
>DALZRX010000172.1:451-1127 GCA_032015805.1 Achromobacter sp. | reverse complement strand
GAACTGCGCAACGCTTCCGGTATGACGCGCGATGTGATGCTGCTCGGTCTGGGCTCTCACTTCGAGCTGTGGGACGCCGCTACCCTGGCCAGCCGCGAGGCAGAGGATCTGGCCAAGGGTATGCCGGATGTGTTGAACCAGTTTTCGTTCTGAAAGAGTTATGGAATTCGAACATCGGCCCGTCCTCCTGGCGCCGACGGTGGACGCGCTTTTGCTGCCCGGCTTTGGTGGCAAGGGCGCGGCACGGTCGCAGCCTCAGGATGGGCAGGATGCGGCTACGCGAATCGAAAGTGGCGTCTTTGTCGACGGCACCTTCGGACGTGGCGGCCACAGCCGCGAATTGCTTGGCCGGTTGGGCAAGCAAGCCCGGCTGGTGGTGTTTGACAAGGATCCGCAGGCCATCGCCGTCGCCAACGCGCTGGCGGCGCAGGACTCGCGGGTCACGGTTGTACATGGGGGCTTTGCCACCATGGCTGATGAATTGGAGCAGCGCGGCATCGGCAAGGTCGATGGCGTGATGCTGGATCTGGGCGTTTCGTCGCCTCAGATCGACGATGCCGAGCGCGGTTTCTCGTTCATGCGAGACGGCCCGCTCGATATGCGGATGGACACCACTCGTGGTCCCACGGTGGCGGATTGGCTGGCGCAAGCCAGTGTGGATGAGATGCGGGAGGTC
>DALZRX010000172.1:0-441 GCA_032015805.1 Achromobacter sp. | reverse complement strand
CGGATTTACATCAATCGGGAACTCGAAGAGCTCGCGCGCACCCTCGCGTCAGCTTTAGACCTGCTTGCCCCGGGGGGGAGGTTGGCGGTGATCAGCTTTCATTCGCTCGAAGACCGTATGGTCAAGCAATGCATCGCGGCGGCGGCTCGTCCGGCTGCCGCGCATGCACGCCTGCCCCTGCGCGAAAGCGAAATGCCCCAGCCCATCGTGCGCTCCCTTGGCAAGGTCGTGGCCGAGGACGATGAAGTCTCGTCCAACGCTCGCGCCCGCTCTGCCATCCTGCGCGTCGCCGAGCGCACCCAAACGCCGCTGCCCCCCGAGGGCGGCTTTGCATTTGTGAAAATCGGCTCGCTGCCCGGCAGCGACCTCGCCCCGCCGCCCCGGCGTGGCGGCAAGGGAGGGCGCCGCTGATGGGTCGCGTCAACCTGATCGTTGCGGCTT
>DALZRX010000171.1:0-8031 GCA_032015805.1 Achromobacter sp. | reverse complement strand
CGCGCCGGCCGGCCTGGCGCAGCGCCTCATCCAGCCGCTCATCGACGCCACGCGGCAACGCGTCTCCGGCGGCATCGTGGCCGATGCCGACCTGGCCGACGCCGGCGTGATTTTCGGTACGGGCTTCGCGCCTTTCACGGGAGGCCCCTTGCATTACGAAGACAGCAGCACCCAGCAGCACCGCAGCACAGCGGCTCGCGCTGATTAGACCGTGCATCCAGCCCGGCAGTGGAAGAGAGAGACACACATCCAACTCGAGGAGGCAGTACCATGCGCAGACGTCCATTGTCCCTGAGAACCCTGTCGGCCATCCTGGTCGGCCTGGGCGCGTCCGCAACGTCCTACGGCGCCGGCTTTCAGCTCTTGGAGCAGAACGCCAGCGGCCTCGGCAACGCGTATGCGGGCTCGGCGGCAAATCCGGAGAATGCCAGCATCATGTATTTCAACCCGGCAGGCCTGACCTATCTGCCGGGTCTCAATTTCTCCGGCGGGGTAAACCTGATCAAGCCGTCGTTCAAGTTTTCGGACAACGGCAACAGCCGCAACCCCAGCGTGCCCGGCATCCCCGGATCAGGATTGAGCGGTTCGGTTCCCACCGGCGGTAATGGCGGGGACGCGGGCCACCTGGGCGTCGTGCCCAACATCTACGCTTCCTGGCAACTGAACGAGCAGTGGTACATCGGCCTGGGCATTGGCGCTCCGTTCGGCCTGATGACTGATTACGACGACGGCTGGGTGGGCCAATACCACTCGAACAAGTTCGACATCAAGACCATCAACGTCAACCCGTCCATCGCCTACAAGGTCAACGAGAAGTTCTCGATGGGCTTCGGCGTGAACTGGCAGCACATCGACGCCACCTACAAGAAAAAAACCGTCGTGCCCATCGCCGGCCTGCCGCTCGCCACGAATGGCGACGCGGACCTGAACCTGAAGGGCGATGCCTGGGGCTGGAACGTCGGCTTCATGCTGCAACCCACCGAAGACACGCGTATCGGCCTGTCGTACCGCTCGAAGATCAAGCACTCGGCCACGGGCGACACCGACATCGACAACATCGGGCCCACCGGCCAGTCCGTGTCTTTCAATGCCAAGGCCAACGTCGACCTCCCCGACACGCTGATCCTGAGCGCCGCGCACCAGCTCAACGAAAGATGGGAATTGCTGGGCGACGTGTCGTGGACGGGCTGGAGCAGCATCCCCGAGCTGAAGATCAAGAACTCCGGCCCGGGCGCGCGCGACGACGAACTGCCGCTCAACTTCCGCGACACCTGGCGCGTCGCCGTGGGCGCGAACTACAAGTTCGCTCCGGCCTGGAAGTGGAAGTTCGGCCTGGCGTTCGACCAATCCCCGGTGCACGAAGCCGCGGACCGTCCAACCTCCCTGCCCGACAACGACCGCTACTGGTTCTCGACCGGCGTGCAATGGGCCGCCACGAAGTCCACCACGATCGACGTCGGCTATACATACCTGTACCTGCGCAAGACGGACATCGACACCACGTCCGGCAGCCAGGCCACCAAGGGCCGCGTCGCGGGCACGTACGACAGCAACGGCCACATCTTCGGCCTGCAGCTCTCGTCCCGCTTCTAGCCGTAAACGGGCGGACGGCCGCGCGCCGTCCGCCCGCATTTTCAGGAGACTCCCCTTGAGCAAGTTCGTCGTCAAACACGTCGCCGTGCTGGGTGCCGGCGTCATGGGCGCGCAGATCGCCGCCCACCTGGCCAACGCCGGCGTGCCCGTCACGCTGTTCGACCTTGCCGCGCCCGAAGGCGACCGCAACGGCATCGTCAAGAAAGCCCTGGCCGGCCTGAAGAAGCTGGAGCCCGCGCCGCTGGCCAGCCCCGCCCGCCTGGCCCTGATCACCCCGGCCAACTACGACGACCATATCGAACAACTGCGCGGCTGTGACCTGATCATCGAAGCCATCGCCGAGCGCATGGACTGGAAGACCGCGCTGTACGAGCGCATCGCGCCGCACGTCGCGCCCGGCGCCATCATCGCCTCCAATACCTCCGGCCTGTCGATCGACGCGCTGGCCAACGCCCTGCCGGCCGCGCTGCGCGACCGCTTCTGCGGCATCCATTTCTTCAATCCGCCGCGCTACATGCGCCTGGTGGAAATCATCGCCACTTCGCACACGCAGCCGGCCGTGCTGGATCAACTGGAAACGTGGCTGACGTCCGCCCTGGGCAAGGGCGTGATCCGTGCGCTGGACACTCCGAATTTCGTCGCCAACCGCATCGGCGTGTTCTCGATCCTGGCCGCGATGCACCATACCGCACGCCTGGGCCTGGCCTTTGACGAAGTCGATGCGCTGACCGGTCCCAAGATCGGCCGTCCCAAGAGCGCCACGTACCGCACCGCCGACGTGGTCGGGCTGGACACGCTGGCCCACGTCGTGGGCACCATGGAAAAGAATCTGCACGACGATCCCTGGCACAAGTATTTCGCGCTGCCAGAATGGCTGTCGGCGCTGATATCCAAGGGCGCCCTCGGCCAGAAGAGCGGCGTGGGCGTCTATCGCAAGCAGGGCCGCGAGATCCAGGTGCTGGACCTGAAGACGCAGGACTACGCGCCCGGCACCGGCAAGCTGGCCGATGAGGTCGCGGCGCTGCTCAAGGAGCGCGATCCCGCCAAGCGCTTTGCCGCCCTGCGCGCCAGCGAGCATCCGCAGGCGCAGTTCCTGTGGAGCCTGTTCCGCGACATCTTCCACTACAGCGCCGTGCAACTCGAGCACGTGGCCGACAATGCGCGCGACCTGGACCTGGCGATGCGCTGGGGCTTCGGCTGGTCGCAAGGCCCGTTCGAAACCTGGCAGGCCGCCGGCTGGCAGGCCATCGCCGCCGCCGTGGCCGAAGATATCGCCGCCGGCCACGCCATGAGCAATACGCCCCTGCCCGCCTGGGTGCTGGAAGCCGGACGCCAGGGCGTGCACGCGCCCGAGGGTTCGTATTCGGCCCGCACCGGCAAGCTGCACCCGCGCTCGACACTGCCCGTGTACGGACGCCAGTTGTTCCCCGAACGCGTCGTTGGCGAAGCCGCCGACGACCGCGGCGTCACGGTCTGGGAAAACGAAGGCGTGCGCCTGTGGAACCTGCCGCAGGTCGATGCCGGCATCGCCATCCTGTCCGTCACGTCCCGCAATCACACGCTGGGCGCCGAAGTGCTGGAAGGCGTGCTGCAGGCGGTGGCCAAGGCCGAACGCAAGTTCGACGGGCTCGTCATCTGGCACGACGCCCCCTTCGCCGTGGGTGCGAATCTGCAGCAGGTGGTCGAAGCCTGCGCGGCCGGCCAGTGGGACATGCTGGAAGCCACCGTCGAGAAATTCCAGCGCGCCTCGCAATCGTTCAAGTACGCCCAGATTCCGACCGTGGCCGCGGTGCAGGGCATGGCGCTGGGCGGGGGCTGCGAATTCCTGATGCACGCCTCGCATCGCGTGCTGGCGCTGGAAAGCTACATCGGCCTGGTCGAGGCGGGCGTGGGCCTCATTCCGGCGGGCGGCGGCAGCAAGGAGTTCGCTGCGCGGGCGGCGGCCCTGGCGGCCAAGACCGCCACGCCGAACGAAGTGTTCCCGTACCTGCAGCCCGTGTTCCAGACCATCGCCATGGCGCAGGTCGCCAAGAGCGCACTGGAGGCCATCGAGGCCGGCTTTGCCCGCGAACACGACGTCGTGCTGTTCCATCCCGGCGAATTGCTCTTTGTGGCCATCGGCCAGGCGCGCGCTGCGGCGCAGGCGGGCTACACGCCGCCCCAAAGGCTGCAGGGCGTGCCGGTGGCGGGCCGCAACGGCATCGCCAACTTCGAGATGGTGCTCGTCAACATGCGCGAAGGCGGCATGATCAGCGCGCATGACTACCGAGTGGCCCGCAGCGCGGCGGTCGCGCTGTGCGGTGGCGAGATCGAAACCGGCACGAAGGTCGACGAGGAATGGCTGCTGGCCGTGGAGCGCAAGGAGTTCGTAGCGCTGTTGCGCACGCCCGAGACCCAGGCGCGCATCCGCCACACCCTGGAAACCGGCAAGCCGCTGCGCAACTAGCCTAAAGGAAATGGATATGACCAAGCAGATCCAAGACGCCTACATCGTCGCCGCCACGCGGTTGCCGGTGGGCAAGCGCAACGGCGCCTACATCACTACCCGCCCCGACGACATGCTGGCGGCCGCGCTGAACGGCGCGTTGGCACAGGCACCCGGCCTGGACGCGGCCCGCATCGACGACGTGATCGCCGGCTGCGCCATGCCGGAAGCCGAACAGGGCATGAACGTGGCCCGCATCGGCCTGCTGCTGGCGGGCCTGCCGCAAAGCGTGGCGGGCGTCACCGTCAATCGCTTCTGCGCTTCCGGCCTGCAGGCGGTGGCCGACGCCGCAGCCCGCATCCGCATGGGCGAGGCCGACATCATGATCGGCGCGGGTACCGAGTCCATGAGCGCCATGCCGCAGATCATGGGCAACAAGGTGGCCATGAACCCGGCCATCTTCGCCCATGAGGAAAACATCGGCATGGCCTTCGGCATGGGCCTGACTGGCGAAAAGGTCGCCGAACGCTGGAAGGTGTCGCGCGAAGACCAGGACGCCTTCGCGCTGGCCTCGCATCAGAAGGCGTGCGCCGCCATCGCCGCCGGCCACTTCCGCGCCGAGATCACGCCCTATGAAGTGGTCACGCACCTGCCGGATGGCGCCAGCGGCGCGGTGCGCATTGCGCGACGCCTTGTCGAGGTGGACGAGGGCCCGCGTCCCGACAGCAGCGCCGAGGCGCTGGCCCGCCTGAAACCCGTGTTTTCGACACGGGGCAGCGTGACGGCCGGCAACAGCTCGCAAATGTCCGATGGCGCGGCGGCAGTCGTCCTGGTATCCGAACGCGTCCTGCGCGAATTCAACCTCAGCCCGCTCGCCCGCTTCGTCGGCTTTGCCGTGGCCGGCGTGCCGCCCGAAGTCATGGGGATCGGCCCGGTCGCCGCCATTCCCAAGGTGCTGGACCGCGCCGGCATCAAGCAGGACGCGCTGGACTGGATCGAGCTCAACGAAGCCTTCGCGGCGCAATCACTGGCCGTGATCCGCGAGTTGAAGCTGGATCCGGCCAAGATCAACCCGCTTGGCGGCGCCATTGCGCTGGGCCACCCGCTTGGCGCCACGGGCGCGATCCGCACCGCCACGATCACCCACGGGCTGCGCCGTACCGGCGGCAAGTACGGGTTGGTCACGATGTGCATCGGCACCGGCATGGGCGCGGCGGGCCTGTTCGAGGCCATGTAGCACCGGAGCGGCGAGCGTGAAGCCATACTGGTTCAAGAACCTGTCGCCTGAGTGGCGCGCGCGGCTGATGCGGGTGGGCTTCAACCTGCATCCGGCCTTTCGCGCCACCGGCGGCCGCGTGATGCACGTGTCGCCGGACTTCCAGCACATCCGCATCAAGCTGCCGCTCCTGCGCCGCACCCGCAATATCGTGGGGTCGATGTACGGCGGCTCGCTGTTCGCGGTAACGGACGGCGCCCATCCGACCATGCTGATGTCGGCGCTGGGCGCCGATCACATCGTGTGGGACAAGGCGGCGTCCATCCGGTTTCGCAAGCCGGCCTACACCACCTTGTACGTCGACTTCCGGCTGCCGCCCGGTGAAATCGCCGAGATCCGCCGGCTGCTCGCCACCCATCACGAAACGATCCGCACCTACACGGTCGAACTCAAGGACAAGGACGACGTCGTCTACGCCGTCGTGGAACGCACGATCTACATCGCAGACAAGAAGTTCTACAAGCAGAAGAACACTGGAGGAGACAAATGCGTTTCAACCCCGGAGGGCGCGCCGCCGCCCTGAGTCTGATCCTGACGGCCAGCCTGGCGGGCGCGCCCGCGCTTGCCGCGGACGTCGATGTCGCCGGCGTGCGCGTACCCGCGCAGCTTGCCGAAGGCGGCCATCCGTTGACGCTCAACGGCGCAGGCCTGCGCACCCGCTTCGTCGTGAAGGTCTACGTGGCCGCGCTGTACGTCACCACGCCATCCCACGACGCCGCCGCGCTGGTCAACAGCACCGAGCCGCGCCGCATGCGACTGCAGATGCTGCGCGATGTGGACAGCAAGAGCCTGGACGGAGCGCTGCAGGATGGATTGCGCGACAATACGCCCTCGCAGGAACTTGCCGCGCTGAAAGTCCCCGCCGAACGCCTGTCGCGCCTGATGGCCGACATCGGCGCCGCGCGTGAAGGCGATGTCATCGACCTGGACTTCGACGCCCGCGGTGTCGCCATCGCCAGCAATGGCAAGCCGCGCGGCCGCATCGACGATCCCGCCTTCGCCCGCGCCCTGCTGCGCGTCTGGCTTGGCGACAGCCCGGCTCAGGCTTCCCTGAAGAAAGCCCTGCTGGGCAACTAGGGCCTTGCGCCCCCCCAAAAGGAACCGCAAGACATGGAACGAATCTGGCACAAGAGCTACCCCTACGGTGTGCCCGCCGAGATCGAGACCGGCAGCGACACGACGCTGGTGACGATCATCCAGGAGAGCTTCCGGCGCTTTCCGGACAAGACGGCCTACATCAGCATGGGCAAGTCGATCACCTATGCCGAACTGGACGTGCTGACGCGCCGTTTCGCGGCATGGCTGCACGCCAACGGACTGGGCCGCGGCGATCGCGTCGCGCTGATGATGCCCAATCTGCTGCAGTACCCGGTTTGCCTGTTCGGCGCCCTTCGCGCCGGCTGCATCGTGGTGAACTGCAACCCGCTCTACACCGCGCGCGAGCTCAAACACCAGTTGGCCGATGCCGGCGCCCGCGCCATCGTGGTCGCGGACAACTTCGCGGCCACCCTGCAAAAGGCCCTGCCCGGCACCCAGGTCGAACGCGTGCTGGTCACTTCCATCGGGGAGATGCTGGGCCCGCTGAAGGGGCGTCTTGTCGACTTCGCTGTCCGGCGCGTCAAGCGCATGGTGCCCGCGTGGTCGCTGCCCGGTTCTCAAAAATTGGGCGATGCGCTGCGCGCGGCGCGCGACCTGCCGTTTACCGAGGTGCCGCTCACGGCCGCCGACCTGGCGTTTCTGCAATATACGGGCGGCACGACGGGCGTCGCCAAGGCCGCCATGCTCTCGCACGGCAACCTGGTGGCCAACGTCAGCCAGGCCTATGCCTGGGTCAGACCCCTGGTCAAGGACGGCGAGGAATGCATCGTCACTGCCCTGCCGCTGTATCACATCTTCGCGCTCACGGCGAACTGCCTGACCTTCATGAAGTTGGGCGCGAGCAACCTCCTCATCATCAACCCGCGCGACATTCCGGGGCTGATCAAGGAAATGGGCAAGGTGCCGTTCTCGGCCTTCACCGGCGTGAACACGCTCTTTAACGCGCTGTTGAATCACCCTGATTTCGCCCGCCTGGACTTTTCGCGCCTGCGGCTCACCATGGGCGGCGGCATGGCGGTGCAGCGGTCGGTGGCGGACCGCTGGCGCGCGGTCACAGGCGTGTCGATCGCGCAAGCCTACGGCCTGACGGAAACTTCGCCCGCCGTCACCATCAATCCCCTGGACACCAAGATCTTCAATGGATCGATCGGCTTGCCCGTCCCCTCCACCGACCTCTCGATCCGCGACGACACCGGGCGCGAGCTGGGCGTCGGAGAAAACGGCGAGATCTGCGTGCGCGGCCCGCAGGTGACGCAAGGCTACTGGAACCGGCCGGACGAAACGGCGCTCGTCATGTACCCGGACGGTTTCCTGCGCACGGGCGACGTCGGCTACGTCGACGAGACCGGCTACGTCTATCTGGTCGACCGCAAAAAGGACATGATCCTGGTGTCGGGCTTCAACGTGTACCCGAACGAGGTCGAGGACGTCGCCGCGCTGCACCCCGGCGTGCGCGAGGTGGCGGCCGTCGGCGTGCCGGACGAACGGTCCGGCGAGGCCGTCAAGCTGTTCGTGATCCGCAAGGATCCCGCGCTGGACGCCGAAACGCTGATCGCGCATTGCCGCAGCCAGCTCACGGGCTACAAGGTGCCGCGCTACATCGAGTTCCGCGACGACCTGCCGCGCACCAACGTCGGCA
>DALZRX010000170.1:0-8059 GCA_032015805.1 Achromobacter sp. | reverse complement strand
CTTGGCGATCGCGGCCCGGCGGACGACGCCGACCTGCCGGCCACCGGCCTGTCCTTGGACCGCGAACGGCTGCTGAGCAGCCCGTTCATCGTCAGCCCCGACTATGGCACGCGCAGCTCCAGCGTCTTGACGTTGCACGCCAATGGCGCCGGTGAGCTCGAGGAACGGCGTTTCGCCCCGGATGGCGCAATCGGCGGTACCAGCCGGCTGACGTTCTCCTGGCGCGAGGCCGGCCGCGGCGATGCTTCGCAACGCGCCTGATACAAACAGTTGATTTCCGAGCCGGACGGACGCGAACTCGGCTTGCGCGGCCAAGTCGAATCGTTGCAAGCTACTGGCGGAGGCAGCCGCAACGCGCTGCCGCGCCGGTTTTTTTGCAGGAGAACTCCATGAAGAAACGTTTCGAACGCTGCACGATCGCCGCCGCCATGGCTTTGGGCACCATGACCATTGCAGGCATCCTTTCCACCGCCCAGGCAGCCATGCCGCCGGTGCAGCACCAGGGCTCGGTGGAATACGTCAGCGGCGGCATCGGCATCGACGAGTCGGAAGCCATGAAGGCCGCATCCAGCAACTACCCGCTGGCGCTCACCTTTGCCGCCCAACGCGGCGGCAAGGCGGATTACGTGGCCGACGTGACCGTCGCCATCCGGGACGCGCAGGGCAAGGCCGTGCTGCAGACGACGTCGCAAGGCCCGTACATGCTGGTAAAGCTGCCTGCGGGCAACTACCGGATCTCAGCCACGTTCGATGGCCAGGCGCAAGAGCGCGAGGTCACGGTGCAGGGTTCGGGCACCGCGCGCGCCATGTTCGAGTGGAAGTGATACGGCCCGCCGGCCGCCGGTCGCAGCGTGGCGGGGCCTAAAGCAGCAGCATTGCGGCGCCGTTCCGGCGCGCGCGTCAGACGCCCGCGAACAGGATCGCGATGACGAAGCCCACGCCCGCAGTCCAGACCAGCGAGCGCAGCGCGCCCCAGTTTGCCAGGTACATCGCCAGGTACCCCAACCGCGTCCCCAGCCAGCACGCCATGAGCGTGGCGACGTGCGTGGCCGGGGCCTGGTTGTAGAGCGCGAACAACACGGCGGCATAGAAAAACGGCAGCGCCTCGAACGTATTGACCTGCGCGGCGTTGGCGCGGGCCCGCCAACCCTCTTGGCGCGCCAGCCACGCCCGCGGATCGTTGTTGTCGAATTTGCTGCCGCCTGCCTTGGCGATGATCGTGGACACGAACGGCAGCAGCGCCGCCGCCAACATCAACCACGCAATTGTCTTCATGCCTGACTCCATTGATGGTGGCCCCGGGCGTCGGCCACCGCTGCCGCATGGTCGCCTGAAAAGCCTGACAAGGCAAAGTGGATGCACGCGCCGCTTACACTCGGGCCTTCCCGTTTGCCTTCGTGCCCGCCGATGCCGCACTACCTGCCCTGGTCCGCCCTGTTTCTGGCCGCCGCCATGCTGTGGCCGCCCGTGACGCGCCGCTGGGCGCTTCTACCCTTGGCAGCCGCTTGGGCCTGGGCTGTTGCCGATGGCGTCGCAGACCCCGTGGCGCTGGCGTGGCCGGCGCTGCTGCTGGTTGCCGCAATGCTGGTGCGATCCCATGCGGGGCGGGCGGCGCGCATGGCCGGTCACGCGCTTTTCGTGCTATTGGCGGTGCTGCTTTTTGCCCATCTGCTGCCCGGCTTTCACAACCCGCGCGTGATCGATCCCGCCCCGCTCAGCCCGGGCGCGATCCCTTTCGGCATGTACCTGAATCTGGACAAGCCGCTCGTGGGCTTCTGGGTGGTGCTGGTGCTGGCGCCGCCGATGGCCGCGGCCAATGCGCGCCTGACCTTGCCGGTAGCGGTTCTCGCGTGCGGGGCAGCCGTGGCGGCATGCCTGGGACTGGCGCTGATGCTGGGCGTGGTGGAATGGGCGCCGAAATGGCCGGCGTCCGGCTGGCTCTGGCTGATCAACAATGCGTTGCTGGTGACGCTGGCCGAAGAGGCGCTGTTTCGCGGATACGTGCAGCAGCGCTTGTCGCAATGGTGGCGCGACCGGGCGTGGGGCGCCTGGGCGGCGCTGGCCGTCGCGGCCGTCCTATTTGGATTGGCCCATTACGCGGGCGGCTGGCAATGGATGCTGCTGGCCGGACTTGCTGGTGTCGGGTACGGCGTGGCGTACAAATATGGCGGCCTGGGCGCCGCCGTTCTCGCGCACTTGGGCCTGAACGCGGCGCACTTCGGAATGTTCACCTATCCGATGCGCGCCGCGCTGTAAGGGGCCCTTCCGGGCCGCTGGCTTCAGGCCGGCAAGGCCGGATAGTCGGTATACCCCTCGGGACCGGCGGCGTAGAAGGTGGCGGGGTTCGGCGTATTGAGCGGCGCCTTGCGCTGCAGGCGCTCGGCCAGGTCCGGCGTGGCAATGTAGGGCACGCCGAACGCCACGGCGTCGGCCTTGCCCGCGGCCACGGCGGCCTCCGCCGTTTCGCGCGTGTAGCCTTCGTTGGCAATGAACACCCCGCCAAATTCGGCTTTGAGCATCGGCGCCAGGCTGTCCGGACCTTCGTGCTCGCGGGCACACAGGAACGCGATGCCGCGCTTGCCGAGTTCACGTGCCACGTAACCGAACAGGCCCGGGAGATCCGAATCGCCCATGTCGTGGGCGTCGGCGCGCGGCGACAGATGCACGCCGACGCGGCCCGCACCCCAGACTGCCACGCAGGCGTCGACCACTTCAAACAGCAGACGCGCGCGGTTTTCAATGGCGCCGCCGTATTGGTCCGTGCGGTGGTTGGTGCTGTCCTGCAGGAACTGGTCCAGCAGGTAGCCGTTGGCGGCATGCACTTCGACGCCGTCGAATCCCGCCTCCATCGCCATCTGCGCGCCCTGGCGATAGGCGTCGACCACGCCGGCAATTTCCGCCGTCTCCAACGCGCGCGGCGTCACGTAGGCGCGCTTGGGACGCACGTGGCTGACGTTGCCCTTGGCCGCAATGGCGCTGGGCGCAACCGGCAGCTCGCCATCCAGGAACATCGGGTCGGAAATACGGCCGACATGCCAGAGTTGCGCGACGATCAGGCTGCCCTTGTCATGCACGGCAGACGTGACCTTGCGCCAGCCCTTGACCTGTTCCGGCGACCACAACCCCGGCGTGTCCGCGTAGCCGACCCCTTGCGGCGTGACGGAGGTGGCTTCGGTCAGGATCAGACCGGCGCCGGCACGCTGGGTGTAGTACTCGACCATCAGGTCGTTCGGCACGCGGCCGGCGCTGGCGCGCTGGCGGGTCAGCGGCGCCATGACAACGCGGTTGCGCAGCGTCAGGTCGCCGACTTTCAGCGGTTCAAACAAGGGGTTCATGCAAAATCCTTTCGTCCCGGCAATGGGGCGCTTGCGGGTATGGCAGACGGGCTACATATCCTGGTTCAACTGCCGCAGAAACTCGGCAATCACGGGTTCATTGCGTCGAAAAAAGACCCACTGCCCCACCTTCGTGGCCGAAATCAGGCCCGCGCGCTGCAACACGGCCAGATGCGACGACACCGTCGACTGGGACAGGCCGCAGCGATCATCGATATGGCCCGCGCACACCCCGTGATCGAAGGTGTGGCCCGGGCGTTCCTCGAAATACGCATGCGGCGTCTTCAGCCAAGCCAGGATGTCGCGCCGAACCGGACTGGCCAACGCCTTGAGGATGGCGTCGGCGTCCACCGCGGGTTGCGGGGCATTCTGGACGGAGGGTGAGGAAGTTGCGGTCATATTTGTATATCGCAATTTATCGAATCATATATCGATCTCGATCGATATATCGTCATGCCCCTGCGGTCATCAAGGATTCTTGGGACGAACGCGCTGGGCGGGCTTCAGGCTGTCAGCCCAGTCGCGGGCCAGGTCGCGCTGCGCCCTGCGGTTGACCAGCGCGGTCACCGCCATGGCGATGACCGCGCCCAGCCCGGCCAGCGCCATATCCTTCTGCGCGTCCCAGATATCGCCCTGCGTGCCCAGATAAGCCGCCCCCAGGTCGCCACCGAAGAACTCCGCCGCGCCCCACTCGATCAGCTCGTAGAGCGCCGAGGTGGACAGGGTCACGTCCAGCGGCAGGAAGTACGCCCAAAAACCGCGCACCTCGGCCACGCGCAGGAATATCTCGCGGATCGGATAGGCCAGCAGCAAACCGTAGGAAAAATGCACCACCCGGTCGAAATTGTTGCGTTCCCAGCCCAGCAGGCTGTTCAGGCTGCGGCCAGTCAAGGCGCGCCACCAATCGTCATAGGGGACAAGCGAATATGTATAGTGCGCGCCCAACGTATGCAGGCACAGGAACAGGAAGATCAGGGTGTAGGACACGCGCGAAAACACAAACGCGCGCCGCGTGGCGAACAGCGCAACGCCCAGGGCCAGGACCAACGCGTTCTCCAGCACCCAGGCCGAGCGGTCATGGGGATCGATGGCCAGCGCCGCCCAGATGACGGCAAATACCCCGGCCAGTGTGATCAGATAGCGGCGGCGCGCGTCAGCCATGTTGCCGCTCTAGTCGCCTTGCACCCGGCCACGCAGCCGCTTGACCTCGCCGTGCAACACCTTGCGTTGCACTCGGCGGCGCTGCGAGGCGCGCGTCGGCTTGGTGGCGCGGCGCGGCTTGTCGACCCGGATGGCCGACTGGACCATCGCCACCAGGCGTTCGATGGCTTCGGCGCGGTTCTTTTCCTGGCTGCGGAAGGACTGCGACTTGATGACGATCACGCCTTCCTTGGAAATGCGGTGATCGTTCGTGGCGCACAGCGCATCCTGCACGTCGGGCGGCAGGTGGGATGCGCGCACATCGAAGCGCAGGTGGACGGCGCTGGACACCTTGTTGACGTTCTGCCCGCCGGCGCCTTGCGCGCGGATCATGGTGAAGGTCAGGTCGCGCTCGTCGATGTAAAGCGAGTCTTGGACGTGAAACATAGGCGGGAAGTCTACAGGGCCAGCGGGCTTCCTGCACGGAGCCGTTGGGACGGGCCAACGAGGCCGGTTCCGCGCCTGGCAAGGCGCCACGCAGGCGCCACGCAGGCGCCACGCAGGCGCTTTAACGCGCGGCAACGAACCTGGGTCCCGCAGGGTCTTTCGGCGGATATCCGTCGCGCCAAGTAAAATAGTGCGCTTTTGCTCGAATATCGTGGCGCCCGGCCGCCCGCACCCCCTATGACTTACTCCGCCAAAGAAATCTTCAAGACCCTGCAAGGCGAAGGCGCCCATGCAGGCCGCGCGGCGGTATTCTGCCGGTTTGCGGGCTGTAATCTGTGGTCCGGCCGCGAGAGCGACCGCGCCAGCGCCGCCTGCACCTTCTGCGACACCGACTTCATCGGCACCGACGGCGACGGCGGCGGCAAGTTCACTTCGGCCGAACTGCTGGCCGACGCCATCGCGGCAGCCTGGGGTCCCGGCGCCGACAACCGCTACGTGGTCTTCACGGGCGGCGAGCCGCTGCTCCAACTTGACGCGCCGCTGCTGGATGCCATCCACGCCCGCGGTTTTACCGTGGCCATCGAAACCAACGGCACCATCAAGCCCCCTGCCGGCATCGACTGGATCTGCGTCAGCCCCAAGGGGACGGCACCCGTCGTGGTTGAACGCGGCAACGAGCTCAAGCTGGTCTACCCGCAGTTGAACGCCCTGCCCGATGCCTTTGTGCATCTGGATTTCGAGCATTTCTTCCTGCAACCCATGGACGGACCCGCGCGCGCGGCCAACACCGAGCAGGCTGTCCAATACTGCATGCAGCATCCGCAATGGCGGCTCAGCCTGCAAACCCACAAATACATAGGCATTCCATGATTTACCCCCACGCCTTGCGGAGCGCACGATGATTTCCGTGACCCGCAGGCTCGAGTTCGACGCCGGCCATCGCATCCCCGACCACCGCAGCCAGTGCCGCAATCTGCACGGCCACCGCTACGTGCTGGAGATCACCCTGACGGGCGACGTGGTGCAGGCGCCCGGCGAATCCGACAACGGCATGGTCATGGACTTCTCCGAGATCAAGCACATTGCCAAGACGCACATCGTGGACGTCTGGGACCACGCCTTCCTGGTCTTTGAAGGGGACGCAGCGGTGCGCGGCTTTCTCGACACCCTGCCCGGCCACAAGACCGTCGTGCTGGACCGCATCCCCACCGCGGAAAACCTGGCCACCATCGTGTTCGAAACGCTGGCGCCGCATTATCACGGCCATTACGGCGCGGAACTGCGGCTCACCCGCGTCCGCTTGTATGAAACGCCGAACTGCTGGGCCGACTGCAACGGTTGATCCGGCGTGGGGCTGACAGGCACGAAGCGCTACTGATGTCTGCCGGTGTCTGACACCCGCGCGGCACTTGTCCCTCCGATACCGTGCCCCAAGGGTCTCAGACACCCAACACCGGACCTCCTGGCCGGCCGGACCTTCGACCAACGGTCGCCTGTGCAGTCCCGGTGTCTGACACCCGAGTGAGCCTGTCTGCAATCCGAGGTGGCGCGCCAAGGGTGGCAGATACCTCAATCTGACGCCCACCTCCCCCCGGTTTTCCATCCATGGAAAACCGCGTCGCCATCTCCCCAATTGAGAAAATCTATCAAGACTGTCGCCATTTTCAATCATTAGTAAGCTAATAGATAGGATACAATCTATTCCATGCCTACTCCTTCCGACTCCCAGCTCATGGCCACCACCGCCAACCTGATGGTGCTGTCGCGCGCCTATCGCGGCGCTGCCGACAAGGCACTTGCCGACTACGGCCTCTCGCAGGCCACCGCCTGGCCCGTCATTCTGGCGGGCCGTCTTGGTGATGGGGTGCGCCAAGGCGCGCTGGCCGAAGCCCTGGGCGTCGAAGGCCCCTCCCTCGTTCGCGTGCTGGACCAACTGGTCGCCGCCGGCCTCATGGAACGCCGCGAAGATCCCCACGACCGCCGCGCACGCACCCTGCATCTGACCGAAGCCGGCCAGGCGCTGCGCGCACAGGTCGAGGATGTGCTGGTCGAATTGCGCCGCCGTGTCTTCCAGGGTGTCAGCGAATCCGACCTGCAGGCCTGCCTGCGCGTCTTTGACGCCCTGAAGGTGTCGCTGGGCCGCAGCGGGGCCGGCGCCCAAGAGGACGCGCGGCCATGAAACTGCCCAACGTCCGCGAAACCATCTTCTCGCTCAAGAGCTATCTGAGCGCCATCATGGCGCTCTACCTGGCCTACAGCATTGGTTTGCCGCGTCCGTTCTGGGCCATGACCACCGCCTACGTCGTAGCCCAGCCCTGGTCCGGCGCCGTGCGTTCCAAGGCGCTGTACCGCCTGATCGGCACCTTCTTCGGCTCGGCCGCCACCGTCTACATGGTGCCGCGTCTGTCGAATTCGCCCGTCATCATGACCGGCGCGATGGTGCTGTGGGTGGGCGCCTGCCTGTACATGTCGGTGCTTGACCGCACGCCGCGCTCCTACCTTTTCATGCTGGCGGGCTACACCGCCGCGATGATCGGTTTTCCCAGCGTCACCGACCCCTCCCTCGTCTTCGACACGGCGCTCGCACGCGTCGAGGAAATCAGCTTGGGCATCGTGTGCGCCACGCTGATCCACAGCATCGTCCTGCCGCGCGGCCTGGCGCCCGCGCTGACGCTGCAACTGGACAAGGCCGTGCGCGATGCGCGCAACTGGATGCACGACACGCTGAGCGGCAAGACCGCCGAGCAGCGCGACAAGGACCGTCGCGTACTGGCCAACGACATCACGCAATTGCGCCTGCTATCCACTCACGTTCCTTTCGACACCAGCAACCTGCGCTGGACCGCGGGTGCCGTGCGCGCCATGCAGGATCAGATCGCTGCGTTGACGCCGGCCGTATCGGCCGTCGAAGACCGCCTGCGCGCGCTGCAGGCCAACGGCCAGGCGCTGCCTGACACCGTGCAGTCGCTGTTGTCGGATATCTCTGAATGGATCAACGCCGGCGCGCAAGCCTCGCACGAGACCGCCGTCCAGATGCGCGCGGCCGTGACGCGGCTGACGCCGGGCATCGACAGCCGTTCCACCTGGCGCGACGCGCTGCTGGCCAGCCTCATGGCGCGGCTGCGCGAACTGATCGA
>DALZRX010000169.1:2351-8125 GCA_032015805.1 Achromobacter sp. | reverse complement strand
GAAGCCGAAACCGTGCGCACCTTGTTGCGCGCCGATGCCGCCGCCGCGTTGGCGGATTGCCGCGTGCCGGGCATCTGCGCGGCCGGCGTGGGTGGTAGCCCGCTGATGGAACCCCCGCTGCGCGCTGCCGACGACATCCGGGTGACCGCCGTATTCGGGACTGCGCGCAGCCTGAATGTAGACATCATCGTCAACGGATCACTGCTGCGCTACCGCGCCGGCCGCGCCGAGCCCATTGCGGGGGGCGGGGCAATGGCGCCGTATCGCCTGATGGCCATCGACGGCGGCTGCGTGCGCCTGCACCGCGATGGCCGCGACCAGACGGCGTGCCTCGACACAAAAGGTAGGCAGCCATGACGATGCATGTTCCGCCGTTTACCGCTGCCAGCGAGCGTCCGCCCGAGTTGCTTACGCCCGAAGCTGTCGCGGGCATGGTTCCGGCCTTCGTCCGCGCGCTGGGTCGCGAATTCGACCTGGCCACGCTCTCCGGCCGCCTTTGCCCGGTGCTGCTCGAGGGCGGCAACGCCGCGATCTTCGCCGTCAAGGAATACCTCGTGGGCGACCAGATCGACGAGGTCGAACGCATGGTGAAGGCGGCGGGCTATCGCATGGCAAGTCCGGCGCGCTATGTCCTGCCGGCGCCGCTCCTGCTGATGATCGCGCGCGGCCGGTACACCGCGCCGGTTCCGGGACGCGTCACCGGCGGCAATCAGGCCGAGCGTGCCTCCGCGCTGGCCGCACTGTTTCTCGACATCGTCCGCTGGGGCGTGACGCAGGGCGCCAGCGACGTGCACATCAACGTGGATCAGCGCCGCGACGCCGGCGACATCCGTTACACCATCCACGGCGAGTATGTCGGCACGGATCGATTCACCGGCCTATCCAGCGCCACGCTCCTCGAGGTCCTGGCCGTCGCATGGATGGACGTGCGCGGCGGCAACGGCGCGGTGTTCGATCCTGCGGTCGAGCAGCAGGGCCGTATCTCGCTGACCGTGGACGCCGCGCCCATCGTGTTGCGGTGGGCGTCGCTGGCGGCGGACTCGGGACCGTCGGTGTGCCTTCGCATCCTGAGGCTGGACGCCACCGTCAACGGCGATCTCCTGGCATTGGGATACCTGCCGGATCAGGCCGCGACCCTGCTGCGCGCGCGCGAACGCGAGGGCGGGGCGATTGTGCTGGCAGGCGTGGTGGGCTCGGGCAAGTCCACCACCATTGCCGCGCTGATGCGCGGCATCTCGACGACGCGCAAGGTCATCACGCTTGAAGATCCGGTGGAATACCACATCGGCAATGCGTTGCAGAACACGCTGACAGGGGCGCTTGCGGACGCGGTCTGGCCCACGCTGGACGCCAAGCTCAAGACGATCAAGCGCTCTGCAATGAACGACCTGCTGATCGGCGAAATCCGCGACACGCAGACCGGCCGCGCCTTCATGGACCTCGCCAGTTCCGGCGTGAGCCTGTACGCCACCACGCACGCGGGATCGGCGGCGATGATTCCCGAGCGGCTGGCATCCGAAGCTATCGGCGTCTCGCGAGAATTCCTTGCGTCGCCCGGCATCCTGAAGCTGCTGATCTACCAGACGCTGCTGCCGCGGCTGTGCAATGCCTGCGCGCTGCCCGTGGACAGCCTGTGGTCCGGCGTCCCTGCGCAGCAAGCGGCAGGTTGGGACTGGCGTGGCTGGATAGCCGGCATGCAGGACGCCTGCGATCTGGATGCCGACGCACTCAGGATCCGAAATGCGGCGGGCTGCCCCGAATGCCGGCGCGGCCACATGCCGGAACTGAACGGCACGGCAGGACGCAGTGTCGCGGCCGAAATGATTGAACCGGATCGCGCCCAGGGCTTTCTGGAGCGGGTGCGGCAGCGGGATAACTTCGGATTGAAGCAACAGTTCCAATCCGCGGCGCGCGGCGCCTGGCGCGATGCCGCCACGCGCGGCGCCCGCGCCCTGGATTGCGCCTTGTACCGGACCAGCCTCGGCGAAATCGATCCGCGCACGCTGTTGCGTCGTTTCGACCTGCCCGTCGTGCCGTGCATGAGAGCGGCCGCAACGCCCTCGATGAATGTCGCGACGCTTGCGCAAGCGCATGCGGCAATACCCGGCGCGGCCCCGCATGGCTGATACCGCCGCGCGTGCGTTCTCCGGATTCGCGCGATCCCTTGGGTTGCATCGTCTGTGGTGGGACGCGCTGCGCTTTCGCTCGCAGCGCGCCGACTACTACGAGTACCTGGCCGATGTCGTCGAAGGCACGCAGGGTCGCAAGAGCCTGCGCGACATCTTCGAGGACGATGCGCGCCGGTATGGCTCGGCCACCGCGCGCGGGCGCCTCTGCCAGCATTGGGCAGACGCGTATCTCGGCGCGGGCGGCGATCTGGGCGTCGCGTGGTCGGACACGCTGCCGCACAACGAATGCCAGTTGCTCAGTTGCGTGCAGGAGGAGGGCGGCGATATCGCTGCCGCCCTGCGAGACCTGGCTCGAGCCGTCAGGCTGGCGTCCGAGGCGTGGGTGGCACTCCTGTCGGCGGCTGCCACCGGCGTTATTTCGGCCGTCGTTGCCTTCGCGTTGCTGTGCGCCATTCCGTTCTTCAGCGTGCCTCGGCTGCAGCAGGTTTTCCAAGCCGTGCCGGCTGAGGACTACGCGCGGTTGACGCGTGCGCTGTTTGCGGTCGCAAGCGGCCTGAGGCAATGGCTTGTGCTGTGGGTTGTCCTGATAGCTGGCGTGATCATGCTTGCCTTGTGGTCACTGGCGAATTTCACCGGCGACACCCGCGCCGTGCTGGACCGCTGGCTGCTCTGGCGGCTTTACCGCGATTTCCAGGCGATCCGCTTTCTGTCGCTGTTGGCCGTGCTCATCAGGCAGCACGGCGCGGCCGACACGCGCTTGCGCCGCGCGTTGTCCGTGCAGGCGCGTGACGCGTCGCCGTGGCTGCACGCGCACCTGCAGGCCATGCTGGACCGCATCGACACCGGAGCCAGCGGCGCCGGAATTTTCGACACCGGGCTGCTGGACCCCCAGACGTGGTGGTACATGGCCGACATGATGGACGCATTGGGCGTCGAACCGGGCCTGGCGCGTGTGCGCCAGCGCGTCGAACACCGCCTGTTGGCGCGGGTCCTGCGACAGGCGCTCGTGCTGCGCTGGGTTCTGCTGATTTCCTCGTTGGCGACCGTGCTGGGCATCACGCTTTGGCATTACGCGGTGATAGACGAACTGCGTCAGGCGCTGACCAATTTCTATGCCAGCCAGTAGTGGATCGCGGGTTGGCGGCAACGGCGCGGCTCGCCGCGCGCTTTATTCAACGGGAGTATTCATGAAAGCACTCGGCAATTCTCGATACGACGGTGGGCGTCAGCAAGGGTTTTCGTTGATGGAGGTCTCCATCGTCACCGCCATCGTCCTGCTCGTCGCCATCGTCGGCATTCCCGCGATTGGCGGCTATGTCATCGAAAACAAGGTGCCCAAGGTAGGCGAAGAACTGCAACGGTTCATCGCAAGCATGAAGATCAATGCGCAGGGCGGCGGCGTTACGCCCTATACCGGGCTGGACACCGGCGCCCTGGCCAACGCGTTGCGCGATTCGACGGTGCTGGCCGTTCAGGGGACGGGCGCTGCCGCAAGCGTGGCTCACGGATTGGGTGGCAGTGGCGTCGGTGACAGCGGGGTGGTCGAGGTTCAGCCCGCGGCCGTCGATGGCGCGGGCATGGGGTCGGCGTTCACGCTTACGCTGTCCAACGTCAGCCATGCGGCCTGCCCGGCGTTGGCTTCCGTCCTGCAGCGCATGTCCGAAATCATCTCCATCAGCGGCAGCAGCGGCGCCAAGGTCGTCAAGGACTCGATCGCCAAGCCCGCCACGCCGTACCGGGCCGCGCAGGCCCAGTCGCAATGCAGCCAGGGCGACGTCAACACTTTTGTCTTTACGGCGCGATGAGCGCGGGCGTCTGCAGGTCGAGCCGTCTGGAACACGCAGCAGGGCGATTTTCCGGCAAGCCGCGCCTGCAGTCGGGCTTCTCGTTGGTCGGCATGGCCCTTGCGCTGGCGATCACCACCGCAGCCGCCATCTGGGCGTCCAACGAAGTCGTTCACGGAATTGAAGCTGCTGCCGCGCGGAGCACGGGAGTGTGGATGACGCAGATCCGGTTGGCGGTCACGGGCGTACTGTCGCGGCACTCGGACGCCCTGTCCAAAGGTGAGCCGCCCGTGGATGCACAGGGTCAGCCGCTTTTCGGGGACGCCTTGCGGCCCACGCTGCCCGAACTGCGCACCCAGGGGCATCTGCCAACAGACTTTCCCGACCAGTCGGCGCTGGGCTTTGGCGCGGCTATCCAGATTGTGCGCGGCCAGCACTGTCCCGGCGAGCCTTGCCGGCTCGATGCCGTCATCCATGCCGACAAGCCCTTGTTGAAAAAAGGGACGGAATTACCCGACGAAGTTGCGATGGCTCTGGTCATCGGGGCCGCCGAGGGTTATGGCGGGGCAGTGTGGGCGCAATCACCCTCCCAGCTACGCGGCGCGGCGTACAGCTTTTCCAATCCCTTGGGCGCTGGGGAGCCGGCATACCCGCCGGGCACATTGGCGCTGTGGGCAGGCGCCGGGTCCGGGCAGCCGGACCTCAGCAGCTACGTGAAAATACGCGACATCCGCGATCCTGACCTGCAAGGCAAGTTGTCCGTCGCGGGCAACGTGGAGGCGGGCGGTTATGTCAGCGTCGGCGCCCGCGAAATACCCGGCCATGCCTGCGGCGCCCAGGGAGGAACGCTGGCGACATCCGCCTCCGGCCAGTTGCTTTCGTGCGAATCCGGCGTCTGGATGCAGGCGAGCGGGGGGTTTGGAGGCGCCTACAGCACCAATTACCCTCTCGGCTGCTTCCATTACACGGGGCTGTCCACCGCAAATCCGCGCACGGGCCAGTGTTCCTGCCCGGAAGGCTACGCAGGGGTCATCGTGTCCGCCGGCGGTAAATGGACGGAAACGGAAGGCTGGACCACCGGTTACGTCTGCGTGCGGTAACCCGCGCCCAGCCCATTCCCGCGTATTCCCGCCAACCCTCTATAATTGGCGATTCGCCCTAAATTCTGCTTCATCCACGATGAAATCCTCCGAGATTCGCCAGCAGTTCCTGCAATTCTTCAAGTCCAAGGGACACACCATTGTTCCGTCGTCGTCGCTCGTCCCGGGCAACGACCCGACCCTGCTCTTTACCAATTCGGGCATGGTCCAGTTCAAGGACGTCTTCACGGGCAAGGAATCGCGGTCGTACACGCGTGCAACCTCGTCGCAGCGCAGCGTGCGCGCGGGAGGCAAGCACAACGACCTGGAGAACGTGGGCTATACCGCCCGCCATCACACGTTCTTCGAAATGCTGGGCAATTTCAGCTTTGGCGACTACTTCAAGCGCGACGCCATCCAGTACGCCTGGGAGCTGCTGACGCAGGTCTACAAGCTGCCGGCGGAAAAGCTCTGGGTGACGGTCTACCAGGAAGACGACGAGGCCTACGACATCTGGGCCAATGAAGTGGGCGTGCCGACCGAGCGCATCATCCGCATCGGCGACAACAAAGGCGCGCGCTATGCGTCCGACAATTTCTGGCAGATGGCTGATACGGGTCCCTGCGGTCCGTGCTCGGAAATCTTCTTTGACCACGGTCCCGAGATCTGGGGCGGCCCTCCGGGATCCCCCGAAGAAGACGGCGACCGCTACATCGAAATCTGGAACTTGGTGTTCATGCAGTTCGAGCGCGACGCCGCCGGCAACATGCCGCGCCTGCCGC
>DALZRX010000169.1:0-2341 GCA_032015805.1 Achromobacter sp. | reverse complement strand
CCGCCGCGCGCTGCGCCACGGCTACAAGCTGGGCCAGACCAAGCCGTTCTTCCATCGCCTGGTGCCGGATCTTGTCGCTGAAATGGGCGAGGCCTATCCGGAGCTGGCCGCTGCGGCCGACCGTGTGGCCCAGGTCCTCAAGCAGGAAGAAGAGCGTTTCGGCGAAACCCTGGAACACGGCATGCGCATCCTGGACACCGCCTTGGCCAATGTGCCCAAGGGCGGCGTGCTGGATGGCACCACGCTGTTCACGCTGTACGACACCTATGGCTTCCCCGTCGACCTCACGGCCGACATCTGCCGCGAGCGTGAAGTCGAGGTCGACATGGCCGGCTTCGAAGTCGCCATGGAGCGCCAGCGCGATCAGGCCCGCGCCGCCGGCAAGTTCAAGATGGCCGAAGGCCTCAGCTACGAAGGCGCGGAAACGCGCTTCGAAGGCTACGAAAAGCTCGAACTGGACAACGTCAAGGTCACGGCGCTGTACGTGGACGGCACGCAAGTGCAGGAAGTGAAGGCCGGCCAGAGCGCCGTGGTCGTGCTGGATGCCACCCCGTTCTATGCGGAGTCGGGCGGACAGGTGGGCGACACCGGCCTGCTGGAAGCGGATGGCGTGCGTTTTGCCGTCGCCGACACCCTCAAGATCCAGTCTGGCGTGTTCGGCCACCACGGTGTGCTCGAATCCGGCTCGCTGTCCGTCGGCGACACGCTGCTGGCACGCGTGGACGCTGTCCGCCGCGCCCGTACCGTGCGCAACCACTCGGCCACCCACCTCATGCACAAGGCCTTGCGCCAAGTGTTGGGCGCGCACGTGCAACAGCGCGGCTCGCTGGTCGACCCCGACAAGACCCGTTTCGACTTCGCGCAGGATGCGCCGTTGACGGCAGAGCAGATCGCCCGCGTCGAAGCCATCGTCAACGCCGAGGTCCTGGCCAACCATCCCACCGTCGCCCAGGTCATGGGCTATGACGATGCGGTCAAGGGCGGCGCCATGGCGCTGTTCGGCGAAAAGTACGGCGATACCGTGCGCGTGCTCGACATCGGTTTCTCGCGCGAACTCTGCGGCGGCACGCACGTCACCCGCACGGGCGACATTGGCCTTTTCAAGATCGTGTCCGAAGGCGGCGTGGCTGCCGGCGTGCGCCGCATTGAAGCCATCACCGGCGACAACGCGCTCGCCTGGGTGCAGAACCAGAACGCCTTGCTGACCCAGGTGGCCGGCATGCTGCGCAGCACGCCGGCAGACCTGCCGGCGCGCATCGCGCAGGTGCAGGATCAGGTCAAGACGCTCGAAAAGGAACTGGAGCAATCCCGCAACAAGCTCGCAGCCAGCGCCGGCAACGACCTGGCCTCCAGCGCCGCCGTCGACGTCAAGGGCATCAAGGTCTTGGCGGCCAGCATTGGCGACGTCGATCCCAAGGCGCTGCGCGGCATGGTCGACAACCTGAAGGATCGCCTGAAGCCTGCTGTCGTGCTGCTGGCCACCGGCTCGGCCGATGGCAAGATCAGCGTGGTGGGCGGCGTCACCGCCGACCTCACCGATCGCATCAAGGCGGGCGATCTGGTGGGCTTTGTGGCCGGCCAGGTGGGCGGCAAGGGTGGCGGGCGTCCTGATATGGCCATGGGCGGCGGCACGGATATCGCGGCGCTGCCCGCGGCCATCGCCGGCGTGCAAAAGTGGGTGGACGAGCGCCTCTGATGAGCGACGTGGATACCCGTCCTGATGCCGGCGCCCAGGCGCCGGCATTCGAGCAAGAGGTCGATGCCAGCGGGCTTACCTGTCCCTTGCCTATCCTGCGCGCCAAAAAGGCGCTGGCGCAGATGGAAAGCGGGCAGGTAGTGCGGGTGATCACCACGGACCGCAACGCGATCCGCGATTTCCAGGCGTTTGCGCGCCAGACGGGCAATACGCTGGTCGCGCAGCAAGAGGCCGAAGGCCGTTGCGTGCACTTCCTGCGGCGGCGCTGACGCCAGTCCCTACCGTTGTACCCGCATGAACAAGGCCCGCGACACGCGGGCCTTGTTCATGTTCGTGACGACCTATCGATGAATCGCGGCCGCGACCGCCTGCGTGATCGTGAAGTCCACCAGATCGCCTTCCTTCAATTGCTGCAGCTTCTCGCGCAGCGCGGGGTCCCGGACCTGGATGGTGCGCCGGCCGCCTTGGGGTCCCTTCAGGATCACCAGATTTGCGCTCCGGTTGATGTGCCAGATCTCAGCCGTGATCGTGGTCTGGCGGCCAACCGCGCCGCCGGGCATCGCGCCCTTGGCCGCGCGGGCCTCGGCGGTTTCGGTCACGACTTCCGGCGCGCCGACGCCAGCGGGGAGCACGTCCACCGCCACC
>DALZRX010000168.1:0-8156 GCA_032015805.1 Achromobacter sp. | reverse complement strand
TTGCATCAGTGAGTGGCGAAGGGCTGGACCCGCGGCGCTGGCGGCAGCGGCCGTTTCGCGCACCCCACCACAGCGCAAGTGCGGCGGCCTTGGTGGGCGGCGGCAATCCACCCTGCCCCGGCGAGATCTCGCTCGCCCACCACGGGGTGCTGTTCCTCGACGAGCTTCCCGAATGGAACCGCAGCGCCCTGGAGACGCTGCGTGAGCCTTTGGAGTCCGGGCATATCCGCATCGCGCGTGCGGCGCGTAGTGTGCAGTACCCGGCGCGCTTCCAGCTGGTGGCGGCGATGAATCCTTGCCCGTGTACCTATGACATGAAGTTGCTGCTTGCTACACCTGACGTGACACAGTGTCGTGACATTGGGGGCCTATCTAAGAGACATTCAGATCACTTGGTTGGGAACTTGGTCTAGGACCACGCTCTGGTTGTATACGCAGGCGGCGCCGAGAGGTAGCCCAGGCTTGAATGAGCGACGTCATCAGGCCGCGTACCAGTAGGCTGACACGATAGACACCGGACAGCTAAGACGACAACGTGAGACGACCGATGGCAGGGATAGCATTTAACGCTTTATTGGAGGAGGTCCCTCTAAGCGGGTAGACCCGCGTCTGAGCTCGTGTTCTGACGCGTCGATGATCGTAACTACTTCCAACGGACGGCTTCTCATAGCGGAGACTACTAGCGATGCGCATCCTGTCGAACCTCATAGTTGAAGTTGGTGGCTCCAACGCCGCTGGGCGGATCCTGCAAGACTCCGCTACCGTACGCGAGGCGCTGGCGTCCGAGTGGCTGAGTGCGTTCCAGATCGGCGTAGAGTTGGGTGCCCAGCCCTGGGAAGCAATCACGCCGCTAGCCAACTACGCCGTGAGGACAAGCTTCTAGGGGTTATGTAAAGCAGCCAGTGTCTAGTTACAGATATCCGACTTGGCAGCTCCAGCCCGCTGAGCGACCCGTAGACCACTTGGCAAGGATACTGGAACTGATGCGCGAGTTAGGTCCATTTCAGCGTGAACTGAGTGATCTTCGTCGCACCACTGGTTGGGGTAAGGTCGAGTGTTTCCTGTCACCCCACACGCTGCTCGATGACGCGCCCCCGGCTGAGCTGCTGATTGCTGATCCGCTCCGGGTCCTGCATACGGCTCACTTAGAGTTGCAGGAATATCAAGGGAAACGCCAACTGTCCGGATCACAGAGGGGCAGGCGTCCTAAGCGCAAGCCACTTCAACAGTGCTCAAGCCGCTTTCTCTTCAGCTGAGGTGATTTGGTGCCGGCGGCTCACTCCGCGAGCTCGAAAGCAAGGACAATCTCTGCTCGATGCGTCTCTGCGAGATCCGCATACCTGCGTCTTCAGCAGGGTACGGCGACGCGAACAGCGGGGCCTCGACCCACAGGGCGTGTTGGCCAGGATGGACATACGGCTCATGGTCGTCTAGCAGGAGAGCCTCGCCCAGTTGCGGCGACACTAGTAGCAGATTTTTTGTAGATCCTGTCCAGTCGATGTAGCGGACCTCTGCGAACCACTGCGGCACGTGCCCTTCGCTTGCCAAGAGCGACGCGATTTTCAGTGCACTGGGTTTCGGTACCGTTGTGAAGAGGACAACTTCCTTGAAGGCGTCGCGAGCAAATTGAAGGAAGCTAAGCAACTCGGGCCGAGGGATCTGGCTGACCGCGTTAGATATCAGTGTCCCCTCCAAATCGAGTGCAAGGATAGTCGGGCGCATACGTTGGGTGCCTCCAGGATAGAGTAGGTTGCCAGGCTGGTGCTCTGGCTCGGAGCTTCGCTTACTTACTGCCGAGGACAGGTGGGGCAAGCCAGTACTTGTCGCCGATCGGCAATAGGCACTCGAGAGCGACATCGACCATTAGCGGGCGCCGCCACGAGCGATCTGGCAGGAAGCAGTACTCAGCATTTCCAAGCGAACCTGACGCTTGCTTAAGAGAAAGCCAATGAGTCCGCCGTCGAATCTCGCGGCCCAATACGGCCAGTGTCGCGGCCTCGTCACCGCCAGTGCTCAGGAACTCACTTGCGGCGCCACGAACGGATGACCAGAGTACGTACCGCTTGCGCCCCAAGCTCAACTCATTCCAGTCGTCCTCCTCAAACCTTAGAAGCTCTTCAACGTTTCGAACGCCAATTCGGTGTCTGCGGAGTAGCGCTCCGAGGTAGGCACCAGCTTCACGGTCAGATAGTTGACGCCAGAGCCACTCTTGGTCATTTGAATCAAGCAGGGGGCGCCAAGCACTCAGTGCTTGGGTGAGCAAGGCGCCTAGATTGCCTGATAACCCGGCGCCGTCCTTGTAGCTCCAGCTAATGGGATCGTAAAGGGAGCGCCTTGTTGCACCATTCGATGACTCGCCCTCGGCAAGGACGCCAGCTGCCTTAAGGAACAACAGCAAGTGCTGCGCAATCGCTGGATCAGCCGCCACGGGAGCAGAGACTGAGATCGAGCGCTCAAGAGCGCACCACGCACATGCGTAGAACGGGCCAAGTGACACGAGCAGCGCATCGAGCGCTGGCCACGAGGGGATGAGGGTCTGTTGGTCACGCCCATAGATCACTCGATCCCCGGCAGTTCAACCAAAGCTGATGCTAGCAAGCGCCTGAGGTGCCGTCTACACAATTTTCATGTAGCCCCGGACTCCGCCATAGATTTCGTTCCGCTCCTACAGGCGGGTCCGATGGCTACGAAAACGATCTACCAAAGTGTGTACCTGCGGTTGGTCGGCCAACTCCGTGAGCGACGTGAGTCACTGGGCATTAGTCAAACCAAGCTGGCCTCACATCTGGGATGGCCCCAACAAAGGATTTCAGCCGTCGAGTCTGGAGCCAGACGCTTGGACGTGCTGGAATTCTGCCTCGTTGCATCAGCACTAGGGTTCTCCTCTACTGAAATATCGGATCACGTCCTGAAGATGGTGCAGAGTCTACGCATGAGCCAGATCAAATAGAGGCAGTAGTGCGAAGTCACCAAGCGGTGTCAGGTTGCGATTGAAGTGCTCTCAGTGTCGCCCTCTCAGCACGCATCCAGGCCACGGCATTTGCGTGGTAAGGCAAAGGTAGAAATCCATCCGGTCCCGCCGATCAATTCCGGACGGATCAGATCGGTGGCAGTTTCGCCGGCAGGTCATTGCCGCGTCCTTGCCTCAGTGCCTACCGGGCCATGAGGTTGGTCTGGCCTGGATCAACTCCTCCGCGAGAGATGACCCTCTCCGTCGCCATGCAATCGGCGGTCCCGCAGGCTGAAAAATAGAAGCGAAGTCCTGGTACACGCATCAGTGGGCCGCGAGCTAGTACCCCAGCCACTGAGCAAGTACGGCGCCCACCGATCCGAAACAACCCGGCGGAAACTTCCAGGCGATGAGCGCCGTTCCGATGCACGGAGGTATCCATGCAAGCACATGGAACGTTGCTACAGCCCTCCTGGCGAAAGTGAGCCTGTCGAGAAAAGTCGTCTCCAACTGTTTGATAGTCCCGGCAACCTCGCCAACTTCGTTGGCGCGCATCCGAAGACTTTGCAGTACACCGTCGAAGGCACTGGCGGTCGAGTCGAGCTGGTAGCCAACGGCTCTGGCCACGCCCCCAACCACTACGCTCACTAGCAGGGCACCCAGGCACACTACTACGTCGCTTGAGATTGAATCGCTGGAGAGAACCGCCGCCAAGGCAACCAACGAAAGTGGAATGCCGACCGCCACACGGCCATCGCCGCACCAGAAGGAGGGGCCGCTGTCAAGTTTCCGTAGACACCTGGATGGGGCGTTTCAAGCTGCGCCCCGTTTGTAGCCAGCGGGCGAGCCGTAGCCCAGCATGGAACAGAGCCGGTGGTTGTTGTCCGCTTACGGCCAAGAGCGGACATCCAGCGCGCAAGGTGTGAACCTGCACCGTCTCGGGAGATTTAGAGAGGGAATCTGGCTTAGATCTTGTTTTTCGAATAGTCGATGACGAATCGATAGCGAACATCCTTCGCCACCACTCGGTCAAAGGCGGCATTTATCTGTTCGGGTGAGATCAGTTCCACGTCCGGCCGGATGTTTCTTGCAAAGCAATGGTCGATCACCTCCTGCGTCTCGGCGATCCCACCGATCATGGACCCGGCCAAGCTCTTGCGACCAAACGCCATGGCCGAGGGATTCAGCCCCCGAGGCTCACCCAACCCTACGTTGACCAACGTAGCATCCAGTTTCAGGACGTCCAGAAGCGGCTGGACTTCGAATGGATAAGGCACGGTTGAGATGATCACATCCAGGCTGTTCGCGAGCGGCTTGAGTGCGGCGGTATCGTTCCAAAGCACGGCCCTCTTGGCACCCAGGCGCCTTGCATCGGCAAGCTTACCCGGCGAAGTAGTGAAGATTGTCACCTCCGCACGCTGGGCTACAGCCAACTTAACCGCCATATGCCCCAGCCCGCCGAGTCCAACCACACCCACGCGCTGACCAGGGCTCACCTTCCAATGGCGGATCGGCGAAAACGTGGTGATACCAGCACACAGGATGGGGGCGGCAGAAGCCAGATCCATGCCCGGTGGAATGCGAATGGCGAAGCGCTCCGAAACTACGATCTTTTCTGAGTAACCACCCATTGTGGAGCCCCCGGACACCTTGTCCGGCGCGTTATACGTAAACGTAGTGCCGTTGAGGCAGATCTGTTCTCGATCGGCCAGGCAGTTCTCACAGGTGCCACAGGAATCCACCATGCAGCCCACGCCGGCCATCTCCCCGACGGTGAACTTGGTCACTTTCGAACCGACCGCCAGCACGCGACCGACGATCTCGTGCCCCGGCACGCACGGGAACGCCGGCGTGCCCCAGTCTCCACGAACGGTGTGTACGTCCGAGTGGCAGATGCCTGCATACAGTACGTCGATGAGCACGTCGTGTTGACCCACCGCGCGGCGGTGAATCTCCATTGGCCCCATGCGCTCGCCCATGGCACGAGTACCGTAGGCCTTAGTCGTGCTAGGCCCGTTCGAGGCAGTTGCCGGAACTGCGCGGTCCGCTTCGGCGCGGCCAGACGAGAGGGCAGCAAGCGCGGGTGTGGCCACCAAGCCAGCACCGGCCAGCGCGAGCGCGCGCCTGCGCCCCATCATCGCCGGCTGCTCGTGGGTATCGCTCATGTCGCCGCAGGAATTGCACATGGTTCACCTGTCCGCACTGGGTATGACCGGATGTTGCCTTGGGTGATCCAGCGCCACTACGGCGGAATCCAGAAAGACCCTATCAGCCTGGCTAATTAGTCAGCGAACCACCGCTCGTTTTCGTACTGGGCGTCGCTGACCTTCTCCATCCAAGTCACCGGGCTTCCGTCAACGGCCTCAGCAATGGCGATGTGTGTCATTGCGGCACCAGCACTTGCGCCGTGCCAATGCTTCACGCCCGGGGCGATCCACACGGTGTCGCCAGGACGAATCTGCTGGCGCGGCTGCCCCCACTGCTGCACCCAGCCCAGGCCGGCCGTCACGATGAGCGTCTGGCCCAGCGGGTGCGTATGCCAGGCAGTGCGTGCACCGGGCTCGAAAGTCACTGTGGCTCCGCCCACCTTGGCTGGGGCTGGGCGCTGGAAGCCTCCGTCGATGCGCACGCGGCCGGTGAAGTATTCGGCAGGACCGACCACCGACGGTGAAGCACCGGAATTGGTAACGCTAAGCGAGTTGCTTGTTGGCTCGCTTGCCGAGGGCGCGGCCATGGAAATCAAGGCGCTGAGAAACAGTGACATGGTGGTCTCCAGGAATTCAATCTCTAAACATGAGCATTAGGAGCTTCGCGTTTGGGCTCGACTGGGCGGGATCCAGCCGAGCAAAAGTCTGCCACGTCTTTCGATGATCATTGATTACCGGAGCTTATAGGGGCATTAAGAATTGATTAGCTAGTCAGCGCGCCCGGCTGGGTGGAAAATGCTTCTCATGAAAAGGTCGACTCCTACCTACTTCCATTGGCGTGGACTGACCACGCTGCTGCTCGGCTCGCTTCTCGTGCTTGCGGCATGCGCTGCTGGCAGTTCCGTCGCCCAAACCCCGGCTAGCACCTCCAACTCGCCGTCGAAGGACCCCAGCATGAAGATTCGTTTGATCATCGGTGAGCAGGTCGCCACCGCCACCCTGTACGACAACGCCACCGCCAAGGACTTCGCGTCGCTGCTGCCGCTGTCCCTGACGATGACCGACTACGACACCATCGAGCGCGTCTCGGACCTGCCGCGCAAGCTGTCCACGCAGGGCGCACCCGAAGGCATGGCCCCCGTGGCCGGCGAGCTGACCCACTACGCCCCCTGGGGCAACCTGGCGATCTTCATCAAGCCGCGCTCCTATTCGCGCAGCCTGCTGCCGCTGGGCAAGATCGACGATGGCCTCGCCATCGTGTCCCAGCCCGGCCCCTACAAGATGCGTATCGAGCGCGTCGAGCCCTGAACCATCCTCCGCGACAGCGGCCTGCATGAAAGGAATACCCATCATGACCAAGACCATTGAGACGAGCGACATCGCCGCGCCGGATAGCCTGGACGTAGGCCGCCGCACCTTGCTCAAAATGACCGCCACCGGCATCGCCGCCGCGGGCGTCGGCGCCATCGCCGCCAGCCCGGCGCAGGCGCAAGCCCAGCCGGCCGTGACGCTCACCGACAAGTGGGACAAGGTGTTCCCCAAGAGCAACAAGGTGGACCATCGGAAGATCACCTTCAAGAACCGCTACGGCATCACCCTGGCCGGCGACCTGTACCAGCCCAAGAATGCCAGCGGCAAGCTCGCGGCGCTGGCCGTCAGCGGCCCGTTCGGCGCGGTGAAGGAGCAGTCCTCGGGCCTGTACGCGCAGACCATGGCCGAGCGCGGTTTCATCACGCTGGCATTCGACCCGTCCTACACCGGCGAGAGCAGCGGCGAGCCGCGCAACGTGGCCTCTCCCGACATCACCGTCGAGGACTTCAGCGCGGCGGTGGATTGTCTGGGGCTGCTGCCGAACGTGGACCGCGAGCGCATCGGCATCATCGGCATCTGCGGCTGGGGTGGCATGGCGCTGAGCGCCGCCGCCGTGGACAAGCGCATCAAGGCCGTCGTCGCCAGCACCATGTACGACATGACGCGCGTCATGTCCAAGGGCTACAACGACAGCGTGACCCTGGCGCAGCGCACGCAGACGCTGGAGCAACTGAGCCAGCAGCGCTGGAAGGATGCCGAGGCCGGCAAGCCCGCCTACCAGCCGCCCTACAACGAGCTGAAGGGTGGCGAGGCGCAGTTCCTGGTCGAGTACCACGACTACTACATGACGCCGCGCGGCTACCACCCGCGCGCCGTAAACTCCGGCAACGCCTGGACGCAGACGACGCCGTTTCCGTTCATGAACATGCCGATCCTCACCTACATCCAGGAGATTTCGCCGCGGCCGATGCTCCTGGTCCATGGCGAGAAGGCGCATTCGCGCTACTTCAGCGAAACCGCCTACGCGGCAGCGGCCGAGCCGAAGGAACTGGTGATCGTTCCCGGCGCCGTCCACGTGGACCTGTACGACCGGATGGACAAGATCCCGTTCGACAAGCTGACGGCGTTCTTCCAGAAGAACCTGGCCGCGTCGGCGTAAAGCCGCCGGCCACCAGGGCGCGCGCGACGCGCCCCTCGTTTTGCATCCCCGACCGCGCATGCCCCAATGGATGGCGCGGCGTTTCCTATTGAGCCAAAGAAGAAAAGCACTCCATGACCGCCAACGTAACAACCGTCCCCCAGGACGACTCCGAAACCCCGAATGAAACCCCAGCGCAAGTGGCGTCCTGGAGCGGCGTCTTCGCCATGTCGGTCTGCGCCTTCGCGCTGATCGCCTCCGAGTTCCTGCCCGTCAGCCTGCTGACGCCCATGGCCCGCGACCTGCACGTCACCGAAGGCATGACCGGCCAGGGCATCGCCATCTCCGGCGCGTTCGCCGTGCTCACCAGCCTGTTCATCTCGGCGCTGGCCGGCAGCCTGAACCGCAAGACCCTGCTGCTGGGCCTGACGCTGGCGATGGGCGTCTCCGGCGCCATCGTGGCGCTGGCACCGAACTACGCCATCTACATGCTGGGCCGCGCCCTGATCGGCGTGGTCGTCGGTGGCTTCTGGTCCATGTCGGCCGCCACGGCGATCCGCATGGTGCCCAAGCGCGACGTGCCGCGCGCGCTCGCCATCGTCAACGGCGG
>DALZRX010000167.1:7131-8168 GCA_032015805.1 Achromobacter sp. | reverse complement strand
CGCCCAGGCCAAGAAGGCGCCCAAGCGCGTCATCTACGCCGACGGCGAAGACGAACGCGTCCTGCGTGCCGTGCAGACGGTCGCCGACGAAAAGCTGGCGTTCCCGATCCTGATCGGCCGTCCGGCCGTCATCGAGATGCGCATCCAGAAGGCAGGCCTGCGCCTAATCGCCGGCGAGCACTTCGAGATCGTGGATCCGGAAGACGACAACCGCTTCAACGAAACCTGGAACGCGTACTACCAACTGAAAGGCCGCGAAGGCGTGACGCCGGCCATCGCCAAGGCGATGATCCGCAAGCACAACACGCTGATCGGCGCGATGCTGCTGCGTCGCGGCGACGCCGATGCGCTGCTGTGCGGCGTGGCCAGCAAGTACGACAACCAGCTCAAGTACGTCGACGAAATCATCGGCAAGAAGGAAGGCCAGACCTACGCCGCCCTGAACGTGCTGATGCTGCCCGACCAGACGCTGTTCGTCACCGACACGCACGTCAACGAAAACCCGACGGCCGACGAAATCGCCAGCATCACCATCCAGGCTGCTGACGAAATGCTGCGCTTTGGCGTGGTGCCCAAGATTGCGCTGCTGTCGCACTCCAACTTCGGCAGCCGCGTCACGGAATCGTCGCGCAAGATGTCGGCCGCGCGCCAGATCGTGCAGGATCGCGCTCCCGACCTGGAAGTCGACGGCGAAATGCACGCCGACGCCGCCCTGTCCGAAAAGATCCGCGTCCTGGCCTATCCGGACAGCACGCTCAAGGGTCCGGCCAACCTGCTGGTCATGCCCAATCTGGACACCGGCAACATCACGTACAACATGCTGAAGATGACCGGCAGCAATGGCGTCGCGATGGGTCCGATCCTGCTGGGCGCCGCGCGTCCCGTGCACATCCTGACCACCAGCGCTACCGTGCGCCGCATCGTCAACATGACGGCGCTGGCGGTCGTGGACGCGCAGCAGGAAGCCGCGGAAGAAGCCAAGAAGCGCCGCCGCTGATCGCACCAACTCGCTGCAATGACGCGGGCGCCCCGAACGG